>JBNKOT010000591.1:0-3754 GCA_050294855.1 Draconibacterium sp.
TCGCGTCCCCAAAGTTTCATGGCATCGCGATCGTACATAATTCCGGTTTTATCATCGATTTCGAAACCATGCCCAATCCGGTACGCAACGTTCGAATAATGAACCATTGCCTGACTGATAACACCTTCAGCAATGTGTGCATTTAATTTTGCATTTCCACGAATTCCGTCGAACCAGTTTACAACATGAGAAGTACTCATATCTCCACCACCACCGAGCGCAGTACCTGCTTCGTTCGATGCCGACTTGCTGTCTTTTATCATTTTTCCTTGCCGGTTGAAAACTTCGTATTTACCACGATCGACAAAAACAGTTCCCTCGCTTCCATAAATCAAGGTGCCACGACCACCTTTTCCATAAACATTATAATTCGAGCGGCTGTTTCCATCCCATTTGATGACTTTATCGCCACTGAATTTGAAAGTTGCATCCATTGTGTCGTACATTTCCCAACCATCGTCGAAAAAATGACGTTTGCCAGCTTCCACATTAACCTGATACGGATAATCGACCTGCAAGGCCCAACGAGCTACATCTAATTCGTGTGTACCGTTATTTCCCGATTCTGCAGTTCCGAAATTCCAACCGTACCAATGCCAGTTGTAATCCCAGGTTTCTTCTGTATATTCGCGATGAATTGCTGGTCCCTGCCACAATTCCCAATCCAATCCTTTCGGAACGGCTGTCTTTTTCTGAACCGGTACTTCTCCCCTTCCGTTCACATAAAAAGCCACTGCCTTATAAGGAACGCCAATTATACCATCGTGAATTTCTTTTATGATTTGCTGCGTATGATCCGATGAACGTTGTTGGTTTCCCATTTGTACCACTTTGTTGTACTTTTTCATGGCGGCAACAAGCATTTCACTTTCTTTCATGTTATGGCTGCAGGGTTTTTCAACATAAACATGTTTTCCGCCTTTTATAGCCATAATTGCTCCCGGTGCATGCCAATGATCAGGAGTTGCATTTATGATCGCATCAACATCCTTGTCTTCAATAATTTTCCTGAAATCGTTTTCCAGTTTTGGTTTGTAGTCCAAAGCTTTTGCAAATCTCGCGGCAGCATTTATACGCTGATGTTCCATTACATCGCAGAGGTACAACAATTGCACATTGCTTTCTTTTCGGGCAATGGGTGCCGGGTAAGCCCCTAAACGACGCCCCAAACCCATTATTGCAACATTGATCCGTTCGTTCGATCCAACTATTCGGCTATAACTTTTAGCCGACATTCCCATTGCAGACGAGCCAATGGCTACACCTGCCGCACCGGCTGTAACTTTTCTCAAAAAATCTCTTCTATTCGTACTCATAATTTGTTCGATTTAATTTACAATGTTGCTAAAACACCTTTTATATATCCAAAAGACTCCATCATTCCCGGTATGGGATCGTCTCCTTCAGCTTCGTACTCCAAGGCCAATGTTCCTGTATAACCTAGTTCTTCCACTGCTTTTAAAAACGAAGGAAAATTTATTACACCTCGCCCTATGATACAAGTCTGACCGTCGCTTTCGGCCTTGGTAACGTCTTTAATGTGAACGTCGAAAACACGATCGAAAAAGTCTTTTACATCTTGTTCCGGATCGCGGCCAATACGTTTTGTATGACCAATATCGATGCATAATCCCATTCGTTTATCCATGTCTTTTATCCGTACAAAAGCACTTTCGGCACTGGGATATAATTTGTCGCCCGGTCCGTGGTTATGAATGGCGAGTTTGATGTCGTATTCTTTTACTTTTCCTTCTACATACTCAAGTAATTCGTGGTTGGGCACTCCGATAATCATTTCCATACCTGCCACTTTTGCGTACTCAAAGGCCTGATCAACTTCCTCCTTTGTTTTCATATAAATAACGCCGCCACCATAAAGTGTAATTCCTTTGCTTTTACAAAGGGCCACAGATTTATCGATGGTTGCTTTGTCGGAATCGAGTGGAAGGTGCATACTTTTAAAAGTAATGCGGTTTACACCACAACGTAAAGTCATGCTTAATGCTTGTTCTTGTGTAAAATTACGCAAGGAATAAGAGGCCACCCCTAACATAAATTTGAATTCCGTTTTTTCTCTTTTTGCTGAAACGCTCGCGTTTGTCACACCGGGAATCGTTGCTGCTGCAAGTCCTAATCCGGTAGCTTTCAAAAAATTTCTTCGGTTTGTCATTATTACAATTCTCTTATTTTAATATTTTTAAAACTTACATTTTCTCCATGATCCTGAAGCAAAACTGGTCCTTTTTTTGCCAATCCAAATGCATCGAAAGAGGCATATTTACTTCTTGCCACAAGTGCGTTATAAATGTTGTCTCCGCGCTGATATTCTACTACTTTACGACCATTCAGCCAATGTTGTACAGTACCGTCAGGATAAACAACAATTCTACCTCTATTCCATTCTCCAACACCATTTGTAAATCTTTTTTCTTTTGATGAAGGAATCAAGTCGTACAAAGAAGACATGGTTCGGTTGCCAACAACACCCATTTTTGCATCGGGATGTGTGTCATCGTCCAAAATCTGGTATTCCAGACCTAAACCCGGACCATTGTTTCCGATACCATATTTTACTCCACTGTTTGCACCTTCAGTAATTTTAAAATCAAATTTTAATTCAAAAGGTCCAAATTCTTTTTTGGTTATAATATCGCCGCCTCTTTCTTTCGAAACTTTATTACTGAGAACAGAAAGTTCACCATTTTTTACCTCCCAACCATTTTTAGGAAACTCGCCGGTTCTTGCATTTTTCCATTCTTCGGCAGATTTGCCATCGAACAACAACATAAATCCTTGTTCTTTTTCGGCTTCGCTTAAATTGTTATTTAAGAGATTCACCACACAAATACCTTCGGAAGGTGAAGGTGATAAATTTTCGGTTTTTATGCGAATGTTTTTCCATTTGATCTGATGCCCTGCTTTTTTTGCATCTTTTCCAATGCTGTGTACTTGCAGGGCAATAAATCCTTCGGGAGTCATGTCGTCGATTACATGCGAAACTGGCACTCCGTTTAACCAGGTTTTTATTGAATTCCCAATACATTCAATGCGGTATTTATTCCAGTCGCCCATTTTAAATGCAGATTTGGCACAAGAATTTAAATCTACCGGATACAACCAACCACGACGAGCCTCATCATAAATACCGGCACTCCAGGCACGTTCCGACGGATCTACCTCGCACTGATAACCGTGAACTCTTCCGTTGTTAAAGTCTGCTTTGCTTTCGCTTCGGAACTGAATACCTGAATTCATATTTTCTTCGACCAGTAAATCCACTTCAAAAATAAAATCAGAAAAGTTTTTATCGGTACATAAAAACGAGTTGGGTGTGTTTAAAACCGTGGTTCCTACAATCATTCCGTCCACAACCTCGTACTTAGCTTCACCGTTCAGCTGTTTCCATCCGCTTAAATCTTTGCCATTGAAAAGGCTGATCCAGCCATCCTGCGCAAATGCTACCACATTAAGAAACAACAAAAAGAGAATTAGAACTGTTAATTTTTGATTCATAATTCAGATATAAGCTTATTGGTTTAAATCATTCCGTGTGCGAACACGGAGCAAACAAATTTAATTATTTTCTCCACTGATAATAAATGTTGCATAACACAAAATCAAGCATCAATGGAATGAATATGCAAAGTAAAATAATGAAATGAATTATCCTCAATTATTGTCTGTTAAAATACTTTGTGTATAAAACCGAAACAGCGATAGAAATTATGGCAAGAATAAGAAAAACCAAAACCCG
>JBNKOT010000592.1:0-3270 GCA_050294855.1 Draconibacterium sp.
ACTTTTGATCAATCATCTAAACAAACGATAAACTATAAAAATTAAATATCATGTACGACAAAGGTCTTACCACATTTATGATTGTTGCCACAAGTTTGGTCATGTTAATGACTCCCGGCCTCGCCTTTTTTTACGGCGGATTAGGAAATAAAAAGAACATTCTCAGTATCATGATGCAGAGTTTTGTTTCGCTTGGTATTACCACGGTTTTATGGATTACTTTTGGTTATTCGATGTGTTTCAGCGGCACCTTGGAAAATGGAACCGACTTTTTTGGAATCATCGGAAATTTCGATAAAGTTTTTCTAAATGGAGTGACTGCAAAAACTCCTTTTTCTCCCGAACGAAATTTTCCTGAATATATATTTGTGGCCTACCAAATGATGTTTGCCATTATTACGCCTGCTTTAATTACCGGGGCTTTTATCAACCGGGTAACATTTAAAGCTTATGTAATTTTTCTAATCCTTTGGCAAATATTTGTTTATTACCCTTTTGTGCACATGGTTTGGGGTGGCGGAATTCTGGCTGACTGGGGTGTACTCGATTTTGCCGGTGGAATAACAGTGCATGCAACTGCGGGTTTTGCTGCTCTTGCTTCAGTATTTTTTGTTGGCGCCAGAGCCGAAAAAAACAGCGGTCCAAATAATATTCCGCTAGTGGCAATTGGCACATCATTACTCTGGTTCGGTTGGTACGGTTTTAATGCCGGAAGCGAACTCGACGTTGATGCAATTACTGCTCAGGCTTTTCTGAATACCGATGTTTCCGCGTCGGTGGCAGCAATTACGTGGCTGGTAATTGAATGGACAACCGGAAAACAACGACCAACTTTTATTGGTTTGATGACCGGTGCAGTGGCAGGTTTAGCGACCATTACGCCGGCAGCTGGTTATGTGAGTTTAGGTGCTGCCTTTTTTATTGGGATCAGTGCAGGATTTGTCTGTTATCAGGCGGTAAAATTTGTAAAAAGTCAGCGTTGGGACGATGCGCTCGATGTTTGGGGCGTGCATGGAATTGGTGGAGTGCTGGGCACAATTATGCTTGGTCTTTTTGCCACAAAAACAATAAATGCAGGTGGCGCCGACGGATTATTTATGGGTGGCGGCGTAAGCTTTTTTCTAAAACAATTGGTCGCAATTGTACTTGCTTCGGCATGGGGATTTATATTTACGCTTGGAGTTTTAAAGTTGATCAACAAATTTGTTCCGGTTAAAGTGGGCCGAATGGACGAAATAAAAGGACTTGACTTTGGCTACCACGGCGAAGTTGCACGACAGTAAGGAATGGTGGATGAGGGAACACAGTGAAATTATAGGTTGATAAAAATAGTTTTAAATCAGCACTCGTAGATACAAGGTATACTTTGTATCTACGATATAACAACACTTCAATATAATTTCTTTTAAACTTAAATTTTGATCGACGATTTCTAACGCATTCCAACTCTTGCTCATAAAAATGGCGAAGCCATTAACATCTTTAACATTTGCAAAACAAAAGATGGAATCCGTTCATCCTCTGCGGGTGTCGCGATTAAACGACGGTTAAAAACCACCGCACCCAACATTGAAAAAACAGTACAAACTAAAATTCACCTTAAACTTTAACCTGCAACCCGAAACCTGTAACCTGTAACTTTAAACTTCCAACTTTTCCTTGTACATTTGCACCTCAAATTTTTGATTAGAAAGAACATGGAAATTCCGAGCAAATACAACCCGGCCGAAGTTGAAGACAAGTGGTACAAATACTGGATGGAAAATAAATATTTCCATTCAACACCCGACGAGCGCGAACCTTATACCATTGTAATTCCGCCGCCAAACGTCACCGGTGTGTTGCACATGGGACACATGTTGAATAATACCATTCAGGATATTTTGGTGCGCCGTGCCCGAATGACTGGTAAAAATGCCTGCTGGGTACCGGGAACCGACCATGCATCGATTGCTACTGAAGCAAAAGTGGTAAACAAGCTAAATGCTGAAGGAATTGACAAATACGATCTTTCGCGTGACGAATTTCTAAAACATGCCTGGGAATGGACCGACAAACACGGTGGAATTATTCTCGAGCAGTTAAAAAAACTGGGCGCTTCGTGCGACTGGGATCGCACTGCATTTACCATGGACAAAGTCCGTAGCGAGTCGGTTATTAAAGTTTTTGTCGACTTGTTTAACAAAGGACTGGTTTACCGCGGAGTGCGAATGGTTAACTGGGATCCATCTGCAAAAACTGCACTTTCCGACGAAGAGGTGATTTATAAAGAAATGCAGGGGAAATTGTATTACTTAAAATATCAAATCGAAGGTGAGGGGGCTTTTGTAACCATTGCAACTACTCGCCCTGAAACGATTTTAGGTGATACCGCAGTTTGTATAAATCCGGCCGACGAACGTTTTACTCATTTAAAAGGGAAACGTGTTTTAGTGCCGCTGATCAACCGTTCTGTTCCAATCATCGAGGACGAATATGTTGACATGGAATTTGGAACCGGTTGTTTAAAAATTACGCCTGCACACGATATCAACGACTACGAAATTGGGATGAAGCACAATCTTCCTTCCATCGATATATTTAACGACAACGGAACTTTAAGCGAAAAAGCCGGAATGTACATTGGCGAAGATCGTTTTGAAGTGCGTAAAAAAATTGTTTCCGAACTTGAAAAAGCCGGTAATCTTGAAAAAATTGAGGATTACACCAACAAAGTTGGATTTTCGGAAAGAACCGATGTAATTATCGAGCCAAAACTTTCGGCACAGTGGTTTCTAAAAATGGAAGAACTGGTGAAACCTGCGTTGGAAAATGTAATGAACGACAACATTCAGTTTCACCCACCAAAATTTAAAAACACTTACAAACACTGGATGGGCAACATCAAAGACTGGTGCATTAGTCGTCAGTTGTGGTGGGGACATCAAATACCGGTTTATTATTTACCCGATGGAACTTTTGTTTGCGCTGAGTCGGCTGAAAAAGCGTTGGTTCTGGCAAAAGAGAAATCGGGAAATGATGAATTAACAGTTACCGATTTAAAACAAGATGATGATGCTTTGGACACCTGGTTTTCGAGTTGGTTGTGGCCCATCTCTGTTTTCGACGGAATAAATAATCCCGACAACGAAGAAGTAAATTATTATTATCCTTCGTCTGATTTAGTAACTGCACCCGATATTATTTTCTTCTGGGTGGCGCGAATGATTATTTCGGGTTACGAATACCGCAATGAATTCCCTTTCAAAAATGTTTATTTTACAGGAATGG
>JBNKOT010000593.1:0-7214 GCA_050294855.1 Draconibacterium sp.
AATTAATACTAGCGGAAGAAAGCTCATTAACGGATTCGCGGCTTCTTCTCCTTGTGGTTGCATCATTAAAATAATATTCAACATGATTTTTAGTTTTTAATATTTAATTTCTAAATCTTCGTTTGTTACAGAAGCAAAAATAGCTAAATGTTTTAAATCTTTGGTATTGGCGTGTATTTCAATTGATTTAAATTGTTTACCGAAGAGTCCCGACGAATCAAATTCGATTTCAATTATTCCGCTTTCGCCAGGTTTTACAGGCTCCTTCGAAAAATGAACACTAACACACCCACAGTCCGATTCTATATTATTTATTAATAAATTGTGTTCGCCAGAGTTGGTAAAAACAAAAATGGCCACTACAATTTCGCCCGAAACAAGCGTCTCAAAATCGTGAAATTCTTCCTCAAATTGAATTTCTGTTTTTCCGGCTGGTTTTTCTGAAGTTTCAATATCTGTTTTTTCCCGGCCTCCCTTAGGGGGCTTACACGAGGCCAGAAATAGAATAAAAATTAAAAGAATGGTTTTAGCCATTATTGAGTTTTTCCTTTCTTGTCTTGATACTTTATCTCAAGTCGAATATTCTCTTTTTAAATTATTCCCCAATCAATCCACGACCGACTTTATTGATTTTATCCAGCTGTTTCAGGTCTTTTAAAGTTTTATCAAGAATTCCGTTAATAAAATTCCGGCTTTTTTCGGTGCTGTAAAATTTCGACAATTCGATGTATTCGTTCATCGAAACTTTGGTTGGTATCGACGGGAAATACAAAAACTCGGTAATGGCTAGTTGCATAATCAGGATATCCATAAAAGCAATCCGTTCCATGTCCCAGTTTTTAGAATGCTCTTTTATCAGTTCGCGCAATTCGTTGTGATTAACAATTGCTTTTCGAATCAAATCTTTAGTAAAGTCGCGATCTTCCTGGTCTTTATAGAGTGGCATTAACGAATGATCTGAATCGCTTAACTCATTAAAACGTTTAATGGTTTTTACGATCATCGAAATTACAAATTCAACATCGTCGTTCCAGAAAATACTCTTTTCTTCTAAAAGCACATACAAATCTTCGGCAAGCAAAATTACCTTATTAAAAAGCTTTTCGATAAACTTGCGGTCGTCTAAAAACGATCGGTTATCGTCGGCCATGTAATTGGTGTACTCTTCTGTTTCAATCATCAAAAGGTAGAGTTCTTTTATTAACTCCGGATGATCGCTCCAACTAAGTTTCTTCTGATCTAAATAAGTATTCAACTGGCGGTTCGACCGTAATTGCTGAATTACCTGGTTCGTAATAAACTTTGTATTTGGATTCAAATCTTCTTCGGTAGGATGATGTTTTTTCCTTCTGATCTCGATTCTTTTTTCGGCATAATCGGCAATTTCAGGAACCAATGCCAACAGGTAATGATAAAGATCGTACGATTTGTGGATGGTGAAAAAGAGTTCTTTCTCGGTGGCACTGAGCGATTTCTCGTCGGTAGAATAATAGGCGTACAACACTTGCAACACCTTTGTTCGGATAATCCTTCTGCTAATCATTCTTTAATGAACTTCGTAATTGTGGCGCAAAATTAATTATTTTTTGAATTGGTATTCATTTTCTGACCAATTTAAATGAATTCTGAACAATACCATAACAGATATAATATTGGTTTGTTTATTTGACTCCACTTTTGAGAATCATCTGATAAGTATCTTTATAAAATGTTTATACAATTATATTTGTTTATTTAAAATTCACCGGTATGCGAAACATTCTCCGGCTTTTTATTTTGATTCTCAAAATTCGCATCTTCTTCTCCCCACTGCGACTGATCACTGAGACTTTCTTCCTCTTCCTCATCCTCTTCTTCCTCTTCCCAATCAAATTTATCTCTTCTGATGATGTATTTTCTGAAATAAATGGCCAGCACAATTCCCGAAATGGCGCCCCACAAATGTCCTTCCCACGAAACCTCGGGATTGATCGGCAAAATCCCCCAAATTAAGCTGCCGTATAAAAACACCACCACCACCGAAAAAGTCAGCAGCCGGGTATCGTTCCGAATTACTCCGCTCACAAAATGAAAAGCGGCCAGCGCATAAACTACACCACTTGCTCCAATGTGCCAGGCTTCTCGTCCTGCTAGCCAAACACAAAGTCCGGCTAAAATGTACATCATAAAAAATATGCGGTACGAAATGCGCCGGTAATAATAAACCAGCATGCCCAGCAAAATAAAAAACGGAATTGAATTGGAGATTAAATGATTAAAATCGGAATGAATAAACGGGGAGAATAAAATTCCCCATAATCCTTTTAAATGAAGCGGATAAACACCCAATTGTACAAAACTTATACCGGTGGTTTGTTCAATTATTTCTACAATCCAAAACGCCAAAACAAATATTGCCGGAAAGATTAAGCTGTGAATAAAAATTCTTTTTTCCAGCTTCATGTCCAGTTTCTTTGGATTGCTCGGATAATAATTGAATAATTTCATTTTTTTTATTTGATCCAAAAAAGTCTTCGACTTAGCTCAGACTGACTGTTACAGTAAGCAGAGTCGAACTGTCCCTTTATTTCTGAACCCCAATTTAATTTGTTTTTAGCAGTTCTTTTATCAATGCAACAAACTCAATAATTTCCTGTTCAGTTGTGTCGAACGAGGTCATCCAACGTACCTCAGCCGATGAGTCGTCCCAGATGTAAAAGAAGAAACGTTTTTGCAGTGGTTCTATAATTTGTCGGGGAACTACCGCAAAAACTCCGTTAGCGACCACCGGCTGCGTAATTTTTATTTCAGGAATTTTTTCGACTTCTGCTTTTAGGAACTGTGCCATTTTATTCGAATGAGCCGCGGTTTCTTTCCACAAATCGTTTTCGAAATAAGCCATAAACTGTGCTCCTACAAAACGCATTTTCGAATACAATTGCATACTCTGTTTACGGATGTACTTGGTGTTTGTTGTTACTTCCGGATTAAAAAACAAAACTGCTTCGCCCATCATCATTCCGTTTTTTGTGCCACCAAACGAAAGAATATCAACACCACAATCCACCGTAAATGCTTTAAAATCCATGTTGAGTGAAATGGCTGCGTTGGCAATTCTTGCTCCGTCCATGTGCAGCAGCATATTATTTTTGTGTGCCAAATCGGCCAGCGCTTTTATTTCGTTGGGTTGATAAACGGTTCCCATTTCGGTCACCTGCGAAATCGAAATTACCTTTGGTTGCGAGTGGTGTTCAAAATCGAAACCTTTTAAGTGAACCTGAATCGCTTCCGTTGTTATTTTTCCGTTCACTGGTTCAACCGGAATTAATTTGCATCCTGTAAATTTTTCGGGCGCACCACATTCGTCTTCCTGAATGTGTGCGGTTTCGGCACAAATTACCGAATTGAAACTTTGTGTAACGGTCGATAAACTCAATACATTTGCTCCGGTTCCGTTAAACACAAAAAATACTTCGGTATTGGCACCAAACTTTTCTTTAAAAATCTCGATTGCTTTTTGAGTGTACCGATCGTCGCCATAGCCAACAACATGTCCCTTGTTGGCATTTTCAATGGCTTTTAAAATTGATGGGTGAACACCCGAATTATTATCGCTTGCAAATCCTTTTATCATGAAAATTATCCTTTAAAAATGTTGGTTGATTCTGTTTTTACTTTGTAACTTTAAACGATTACTTCGTTTGCGTAAAGAAAGATAAAAACAAAATCAATAAAAAATGAATGAATCAATTCCTTTGTCACAAAAATTGTACTTGTTAGCCATTCATCCGGAAAAAGGAGGAATTATTTCCACCTCGTATTCTGCCATAAATTATGTGCTCATCGGCAGCCTTTTGTTGGAGCTTTATCAAAATAAAAATATTCGTTTTGAAGACAAACGTATCATTGTTTTGAACACAAAATCAAATATTGAAATTCATCGCTTTTTATTGGAAAAACTAAGTGCAACATCAAAGCAATTTCGTATTTCGCGTTGGATCAGTAAACTCAATATGTCGGCGAAACACATTCGGCAATCGGTTCAGCATAATTTAACCGATAAAAGGTATATTCGGATGCAGGACAAAAAGTTTTTATTTTTTAAGTGGAAAACTCCGGTTTTGTTGAAAAAACAATACGTTTTTCAATTGATTACAGAAATTGATAAGCAGATTTTTAGCGGGACAGCAACCGAAGACGAAATCATTTTATTGTCGTTTATTAAACCAGCAGGATTACTGCGGCGGATTTTTCCGGAGCGGGATAAAAGAAAACGAGGAAGTAAAAAGCTAAATAAAATGATGGTTGAGAACCAGGTTTCTATTGCGGTAGCCGACGCCATTTCTGCTGCGCAGGCAGTTGCTGCATCAGTGGCTGCAACTTCTGCAGCAACTGCAGCAAGCGGTTGACTTTTACCAGCATCTGGAAGGTCAGATTTTCGCGAATTACGTACAACTATACTTCCTTTCTTTGAAAATGAAAAAACTAAAAAAAACCATATTATACATTTCCGGACCCGGTGTAATTATTCTTGAAATTGTAGCCGTTTTTATTCATTTGTTTACAAAAAATGATACAAAACCATGGATAATTGGAGGCCTGATTGTTTTCTTTATTGTTTTTATTCCGCTTTATTCCATCGAATATTTTCGGCAAAATTTTAAGGATGAAAAACGAAAAAAATCGTTTCAGTTTAAAAATCGAAATACCCGGAAAGAGTGGAAGGGCGCAAATGTTCACGGAAGTGTAACAAAAGAGGTTGAACGACCCGGAAAATTATTTAATAAATAATTCTATTCTTCGTTTAACCAATCGAGAACCCGTTTGCTTTGTACGCTTTTAATGGGAGGAACAAAATCAATTATTTCTCCATTTTCGTCGATCATAAATTTCTGAAAGTTCCAGGTGACTTTTGCGTCAAGTACACCATTTTCTTTGCTGCTAGTTAGCCATTTATAAACAGGATGAGGGTTTTCTCCTTTTATCGAAATCTTTTCCATCATCGGAAAAGTAACGCCATACATTTTTGTGCAGAAGTCATCTATCACATCGTTTTCGTTGGGTTCCTGTCTTCCAAAATCGTTACACGGAAAACCGATAATTTCAAAATCATCGCCTCCGTATTCTTCATAAAGTTCCTGTATTTTTTTGAATTGAGGTGTTAACGCACATTCAGACGCAGTATTAACAATCAGCACTTTTTTTCCTTTTAGCGACGAAAAATCAAAGGTTGTTCCATCGATGGCGGTAGCTGAAAACTCGTAAAATTTACTTGTTTGTGCACTTATTTGTACCGAAACCAATAAAACAAAAAAAAGTACTAAATGTCTCATCTGTCTAACTCTTTACGTATCAACGAAAACTAAAAATACCATATTTGTTGTTAATAAAAAAATAGAGGCTAAAAACCATATTTAATTATCTTTGATCAATTATTTCGGGAAAGCGAGAATATGAAAAACTTTATTGTTTCAGCAAGAAAATACAGACCGGATACATTCGAGACGGTGGTTGCCCAGGCATCGATAACCAATACCTTAAAAAATGCCATTACCAGCAGCCAGCTCGCGCATGCATATTTGTTTTGTGGGCCGCGTGGGGTGGGTAAAACAACCTGCGCACGTATTTTTGCCAAAACTATAAATTGCACCAGTTTAACTCCCGAAAACGAAGCTTGTAATAAATGCGATTCGTGTACTTCGTTTAACAGCAATCGTTCGTTTAATATCCACGAACTCGATGCTGCATCGAATAACTCGGTTGACGATATTCGGAATCTGACCGACCAGGTTCGTGTTCCGCCGCAGATGGGAAAATTCAGCGTGTACATTATCGATGAGGTTCACATGTTATCGTCGGCAGCTTTTAATGCTTTTCTGAAAACTTTGGAAGAACCGCCGGCACACGCTATTTTTATTTTGGCCACAACTGAAAAGCACAAAATAATTCCGACGATTTTATCGCGCTGCCAGATTTTCGATTTTAATCGAATTGGAGTGGCCGATATTACCAGTCATTTAGAATATGTTGCAAAAAACGAAATGGTTGAAGTAGAAACCGAAGGATTGAATGTTATTGCGCAAAAAGCCGACGGTGCCATGCGCGATGCACTTTCTATTTTTGACCAGATTGTTAGTTTCTCCGGGAAAAAGATTACCTATAAAGATGTAATTTCCAATTTGAATGTATTGGATTACGATTACTATTTTAAGTTGGTCGATCAGTTTCTGAAAAACGAAGTAACAGCGGTGATGCTAACTTTTAACGAGGTTTTAAATCACGGTTTCGACGGGCATCATTTTATTACCGGTTTAAGTAGTCATTTTCGCGATTTATTGGTTTGTAAAGATCCGGTAACCATTCAGTTGTTAGATGTGGGCGGCGATATAAAAGAACGTTATAAACAACAGGCGCAGTCTGCTCCTGAAGAGTTTTTGCTAAATGCGCTTGAAATCAGTAACGAGTGCGATTATCAATATAAACTCAGCCAAAACAAACGATTACTTATCGAGTTGGCAATTATTCGGATAGCACAGCTAACGTTAAAAAAAAAATAGCTGACGACAATTCTCCTGACGATATTTTACAACCCATTTTCTCAGGACAAGATATTCAGGATGAAAAACCTGTCGAAAAAAAGAGTGTTGAAAAAAACGAAACGGCAGGCTCTCAAACTTCAGTCCCCGACAATAAAGTTCAGGAAAGACCAAAACGTGTTGTAAAACGAACGGCAAGAGATATTGGAACGCCGTCGGTAAAAGATGCCCTGCAAGGGAAATTTAAAGACGAAAAAGATCAGATGTCGGCTGCCGAGCAGTTTAAGTTACACACAAAAGCCGACGAATTTGAACTTTTTACCAAAGAGGACCTGGAGAAAACCTGGAAGAAATTTTTGGTTCGTTTAGAAGATCGTCCAAATTTGAAATCAACGCTTGCAACAGTACCTGCATTAAAACAGGAACACCAGTTGTACCTCGAAATCGACAATACCATTCAGGAAGATTTAATTAATTCGATAAAACCTGAAATTGTCTCGTATTTACGAAGGGAGTTAAGAAATTCAAAAATTGAGTTGACCATTCGTGTGACCGAAAAAATTAAAAACAGAATTATTTACACCGACCTCGACAAATTTGATGAGATGGTAAAAAAGAATCCAAAATTGAAATTATTAAAACAGAAATTTAATTTGGATTTAGGGCAGGTTTAGGGGAGGAGTTTGAACTTCAGCGTTC
>JBNKOT010000594.1:0-23951 GCA_050294855.1 Draconibacterium sp.
TCTTATTGATTGTGGGAGGATGTAACGACGATGAAGGTTATTCTTTAAGCGACCAATGGCTGGGATTTGGAGTACTGCAAAAAGCGGATACTGCATCGACGTCAGAAGAGTCTCTAATAATTGTTATGGATAATAAAGATGTTTTGGTGCCCATCGCTTCAAACTATCCATCGGGGTGGTTAGACCGATACGAGCACGGCGAACGAATTCTGGTAAATTACACCATTTTAGACGAAGTCCTTGAAAGTAGCACACCACGTTATTATGTGAAAATTAATCAGATTGAGGATATTTTAATGAAAGGAGTGATGGACATTACCCCCGAAAACGAAGACAGCATTGGTAACGATCCGATCGTTGTTCAGGATTTTTGGATGACAGACAGTTTGTTGAATTTTAAATTGCAATATTGGGGCTACAACAAAGTGCATTTTCTAAACCTTGTAAAACAACCCGGCGAAATTACACTCGAAAATCAGCCAGTGGAATTGGCATTAAGACACAATGCCAACAGCGACGACGAGTCGATTCTTTACACTGCTTATGTTTCTTTTAGTCTGAACAATTTAAGAATAGAAGCAAGCGACTCGATTCAGTTTATATTTACTTCAAGCGACTACAAAGGAAAAGATTATACAGAAGAAGGAGTTTTTTATTATGGCGATTAAATTAGCATGAAGTGTGGAAACAATTAATAGAGACGAAGTTCTCATTTTTTAAGGTGTCAGTTTTGGCACCTTTTTTTGTGCTGCCGGGTAACACGAATTCCAATTCGCGTTTTGCTAGAACGTAATTTCAAGGTTAAGGTATCATTCTTAAAACACTTACATTTTTTATTCTTTTCGTAGGATATATCATTTGTAGTCTGCTTTCCTTTTAGTTAATTTGGTGTTTATTAATAACTAAAAACATGAAAAAATTAGTAGTTGTATTTCTGCTGGCAATTGTAATTTTTAGCTGCAAGAAAAAAGAATCGGTAAGCACCACAAAAGGTTATGTTCCTGAAACACCCGTATTAAGTTCAGACAAAATGACACCAGAAGTTTTGTGGTCGTTTGGTCGATTGGGTGGGGCACAGGTATCTCCCGACGGTCAGACCGTTTTGTACACCGTTACATATTATAATATTGAAGAGAATAAATCGTACCGCGATATTTACACCATTCCGGTGGCGGGTGGCGAGGCAAAAAACATTACCAACTCGGGCGCAAAAGAATTTAATGCAGTTTGGAGTAACGACAGTAAAAAGATAAATTTTTTGTCTTCGGTTTCCGGAACGGTTCAGCTTTGGGAAATGAATGCTGACGGAACAAGTGCAAAACAAATTTCGGAAATCGAAGGTGGCATTTCGGGGTTTCAGTTTTCTCCCGATCAAACTAAAATTTACTATTTGAAAAGTGTTAAACTCGATGAAAGTGTCAACGATTTATTTCCTGACTTGCCACTGGCAAATGCACGTATCGAAAACGATCTGATGTACCGTCACTGGGATACCTGGCACGATTACACCTACAACCATATTTTTGTGGCCGATTTTTCAAAAGGAAAAATTAGCGAAGCAAAAGACATTATGGAAGGCCAGCGATTTGATTCTCCGATGAAACCTTTTGGAGGAACCGAACAAATTGTCTGGAGTCCGGATGGGAAAACACTGGCTTATACTTGCAAGAAAAAGGTAGGTTTGGAATATGCTGTTTCTACCAATTCCGACATTTATTTATACAATGTTGAAACCGGTAAAACCATCAACTTTACTTCGGGACTGATGGGGTACGACCAAAATCCGGTTTTTTCGCCCAACGGGAAATATATAGCATGGGAAAGTATGGAACGCGACGGTTACGAATCGGATAAAAACAGACTTTTTGTAGCTGAACTCGAAACCGGAGAAAAAACAGATTATACTTCAAAATTCGATCAGAATGCACAAAGTTTAAGTTGGAGTGCCGATTCGAAATCGATTTATTTTATCAGCGACATTCATGCAACCGACGAAATTTACCGTTTAGATTTAGCCGATAATTCAATTGTTCGCTTAACTGAAGGTGTGCATAATTACCAGAGTGTTACACCGGTAGGAGATAGATTGCTGGCCCAAAAAGTATCGATGTCGCAACCCGCAGAATTGTATTTGGTCGATCCGATTACCGGAGATGATATGACATTAACTGCAATAAACAAAGGAATTCTTGATCAACTGACAATGGGAAAAGTGGAAAAGCGCTGGATGAAAACCACTGATGGAAAACAAATGGCGGTTTGGGTGATTTATCCTCCACATTTCGACCCAAATAAAAAGTACCCTACTTTGTTGTACAATCAAGGTGGCCCACAAGGAACCGTTAGTCAGTTTTGGTCGTACCGTTGGAATTTCCAGATGATGGCGGCCAACGATTATATTATTGTTGCACCAAATCGCCGCGGATTACCGGGATTCGGACAAAAATGGAACGAGCAGATTTCTACGGATTACGGTGGTCAGAATATTACAGATTTACTAACTGCCATCGACGAAATGGCAAAAGAACCTTTTGTTGACGAAACAAAACTCGGTGCGGTTGGCGCAAGTTACGGCGGTTTTTCGGTTATGTATTTAGCCGGAAATCATGAAAAAAGATTTAAGGCTTTTATTGCTCACGATGGTATTTTTAACTTCGAACACATGTATACCACCACCGAAGAAATGTGGTTTGTGAACTTCGATTACGGCGGTGCATACTGGGACAAAACAAATGCCGCGGCACAACGTTCATATACTTTTTCGCCACATAAATTTGTACAAAACTGGGATACTCCAATTTTAATTGTTCAGGGAGAAAAAGATTATCGTGTTCCGTCGGAGCAGGGAATGGCAGCTTTTAATGCAGCCGTTTTACAAGGTGTGCCTGCACAAATGTTGTATCTGCCCGAAGAAAATCACTGGGTACTTCAACCACAAAATGGAATTCTCTGGCAACGTGTATTTTTTAACTGGCTGGATCAGTATTTGAAAGAATAAAATGAAAAGCGGAATTTTTTTAATAAAAACGGGTTCCGCTTTTTTATGTTTATTTTGGATGAAATTTGGTTTCATCCAAAGTGAAAATTTATATTTATTGAACTAAATTGATTCTTAACATGCGTTGTTTCTACATTTTTATTATTGTGTTCATCTCATTTTTTATTTGCGGGTGTGAATCAAATACTCAGCCAACATGTGAAATTATTACACCTATTTCAAATGAGGAATTTGAGGTAGGGGCATTAATTGAAATTTTAATAAAAGCTAGTGATTCAGACGGTAAAATAGAGGAGGTGCGAATTGAAATTAATGGTATTGAAGCTACTTCATTAAGGGAGGAACCCTATGAATATAACTGGGAAAGTGGTGGTGAATTAGAAGGGGAATACACAATTAAAGCCGTTGCTGTTGACAACGATGGAGACGAATCATATTCGTTTATTGATATTGTTCTTGTTGAAATAGAAACTGGTATTTTTGAAGATGCTAGAGATGGTCGGGAATACAAATGGGTGACAATTGGTAAACAAGTTTGGATGGCTGAGAATCTAGCATACTTGCCGAGACTTACATCTTATCTTGAAAATTCGGATACAGAACCTTGTTTTTATGTAAATAGATATTGGGGTAATAACATTGAAGAGGCAATAATTACTGAAAATTATAATAAGTGGGGGGTATTATACAATTGGCCTGCGGCCTTGGTTAGCTGCCCTGAAGGATGGCATTTGCCGAGTTATAAGGAATGGGAGCAACTTGCTGAATTTATTGGAAAATATAACTCAGAATGTCAGAAAGTCGATAATAAATGGTATGGAGTTGGAAATCATTTAAAAGCTTCAGGCACATGGGCTAACAACGAAAACGACAAGGATAGTTATGGTTTCACTGCATTACCTTCAGGAGCTTATTTTCAAAAAGAATTTTCATATAACGAAAGTTATGGTCTATGGTGGACAGCTACAGAAATTAATGAATCAGAAGCAGCTTATCGATTGTTGACATTTAGGAATAACTATCTGTCAGAAATGGAAGTAGGTAAAGGGAGGGGGCTTGCTGTTCGTTGCATTAAGGACTAATTGTAGGCAAAAAAACAATGTTTCTATGCTAGAAACTAGTAGAAATAGTTTGAATAATTCTGCATTGGTTACTTTTATTAGATCTATTTTTACAGAATAGTCTGGCATTTATGGCAACGTGTTTTCTTTAATTGGCTGGATAAGTATTTGAAGTAGTTTCAGCTTCAAGCCACAAGCTGATAGTTTTTGCGAAGGATGCCATTACTCTGAATTGATAATTGAGTGATGGCATCTTTCTTTTGATAAATTACTTTTTTAATTCTTCTTTTTTATTTACGGTTGATTTTTTGCTTCAAATAAAGAATATCATCTCTGGAGTAGTCCCAAATCACATCAAAACCCAATATTATAATTTCAAGTCCTTTTGGATTTTATTTATCGATTTGAAGTTCGAACTACCAGTTGCCGGTTTGTATGCTGTTCTCTTTTTTTGACCAGACAACTTGAAATTATAAGAAGGAGTGTAAATGTTGCTAAAATTTTCATAAAACATATTTTCAGTTAAAACTAAACAAGAATTTGTGTGTGGCAGTTGGTTGGTCGCAATAATCTCAGGTACAAATTATCAATCCAAAAATAATTGAGTTTAAAAACCCCAACACCCAATCAAAACACTATTTTTGAATAAATTTTGAAACTTTCAGGATTTAATTTTGAAGAATGTCAGGCGAAATGTTTCTAAGCGTTTTTATTTTGATTCTTGAATCTTGTGTCTTGAAACTAATCTTTTTTTATGCAAAAAATACACGTTGGTTTTTTAGGTGCAGGCGGAATTGCACAGGCTCATGTTTATTCCATTCAGGCTTTAAAGTTTTATTATAAAGAAGTTCCTGAAATTATTTTGGAATCGGTTGCTTCAGCTAGAAAAGAGAGCCGCGAAAATTTTGCACAAAAATTTGGGTTTGCAAAAGCAGAACCGGTTGAGGAATTTGCAAAAAATTCAAAAATTGAAGCTGTTTTTATTTTAGGTCCCAATAAAGTTCATTTCGAACATTTTGAGTTGGCGTTAAAAATGCCAAACGTAAAATTCATTTACCTCGAAAAACCGGTTTGCTCTTCATTTGCTGAAGAAAAAAAAATGAAAGATTTATACCAGGCTGCTGATCCTTCTGTTGCAGTTCAGGTCGGATTTCAGTATTTACAAACTTCATCGGTACGCGAAGGATTAAAATTTTGGAAGTCGGGTAAACTTGGTAAAGCCATTCATTTCGATTTAAAATATTACCACGGCGATTATTTACAAAAGTCGTATCGCGAAAAACGGGTTACGCGATTAACGCCGGCTCCCGATGGTGGCGCAATGGCCGATTTGGGCTCGCACGGAATTAGTTTGTTAATGGCGTTTATGGGCGAAGAATTACAAATTACCAGTGCCTTGCAAGCCGGAAAATTTGAAGGTGTTCCTGCCGGTTCCGATTTATTTAGTTCTTTGTCGTTGTTTGAACCTAAAAGCGGAGCGGTTGGAAATATGTCGGCGAGCAGAATTAGTTCAGGAACCGGCGATCTGGTGCATTTGGAGATTTTTGCCGAAAACGGTGCATTTCGATTTTCATCGAAAAATACAGAGTATTTCGAATATTATTTGGAGGGCTCGAACCAGTGGGTTAAACAAATGGTTGGTAGTAATTACAGTCCAATTACCAGTTTTCCATCGGGGCATGTTCCGGCAGGCTGGTTGCGATCGATGGTGCACGCGCACTACCAGTTTTTTACCGGCGACGATAAATCTGCAACAATTGCCGATTTAAATCATGGGTTGGCGGTGCAACGAGTTGTCCGAGAAACGGCAACTCATTTAAACACTTTCAGAAAGAATTTTAAAAATGAATAAACGTTCGAGTGGAGTTTTATTGCATATTACATCTTTGCCGGGTGATGAAGGAGTGGGGACTTTGGGCAAAAATGCATTTCAGTTTGTCGATTTTTTGATAGAAACCAAACAGAAATTGTGGCAAATTTTGCCGCTTGGTCCAGTGGGGGCAGGAAATTCGCCTTACCAGTGTTTTTCAGCTTTTGCTGGAAATCCGATGTTGATTGATCTGGAACTTTTGATTGAGGATGAATTATTAAACGCGGATGAATTGGTAAATCCACCAAAATTCTTTCGGAAGAAGGTTGAATTTTACAAAGTCAAAAAATGGAAAAACGGTGTTTTTGAAAAAGCGTTTATTCATTTTCAAAATAGGTTTTCGCATTTTCAAAATGAATACCATCATTTTTTAAACGAACATGCATGGTGGCTAAACGACTACGCGCTGTTTATGTCGGCGAAAGAATATTTTGGTGACATTTCGTGGCACAAATGGGATGATGATTTTAAATTAAGAAAGAAAAAAGCAGTAACCGAAGTTGGTAAATTACTTTCGGAAGAAGCTGATTTTCATAAGTTTTTACAGTTTCTGTTTTTTCGACAGTGGTTTCGTTTGAAAAATTATGCCAACTCAAAAGGCATTCAAATTGTTGGCGATGTTCCCTTATATGTTTCGGGAGAAAGCGCCGACGTTTGGGCAAACACCGATATTTTTTTGTTGGATAAAAAAATGGAACCAACCGAAGTTGGTGGTGTGCCACCCGATTATTTTTCAGAAACCGGCCAGCTTTGGGGAAATCCGGTTTTCGATTGGCAACGCTTAAAAGAACGAAATTATGATTGGTGGATGGCTCGTCTTCATTTTAATTTAAACTTTTTTAACCTGGTTCGTATCGATCATTTTCGAGGATTGGAATCGTACTGGTCGGTTCCAGCGAGCGAAGAAACCGCGATAAACGGAAAGTGGGTACCTGCTTTTGGAAAAGAAATGCTGGCACTATTAAAAAGTCAGATTGGCGAGTTGCCTTTAATTGCAGAAGACCTGGGGATTATTACTCCTGAAGTTGATCAATTGCGCGAAGATTTTAATTTGCCGGGCATGAAGGTGTTGCAGTTTGCTTTTACCACCGATGCAACAAATAAAGACCTTCCGCACAATTATTCCGAAAATTTTGTGGTTTACACGGGTACGCACGATAACAATACAACTTTGGGTTGGTTGATGAATGTTGAAGATAACGAAAAAGAGTTTGTTAATAAGTACATAGAAACCAGCGAGAAAAACGGACTTTCTCAAATGATCGAATTGGCGATGGCTTCGGTTGCGAAAACAGCAATTATTCCGATGCAGGATGTTTTAGCCTTGGATGCCGGTTCGAGAATGAATACTCCGGGAACTGCCAATGGAAATTGGGGGTGGCGTTTTCAATGGAAGCAGTTGAAAGCAGGGCAGAAGCAGTTTTTAAAAACACTGACCGAAAAATATAATCGGTAAAAATATTTGAAACTGGTGTCATCTGTATACAATTATTGTATTCAGATGGCATTCATTTTTATTCCCGACTTCTAACTTCTGCCATTCCTCAACAACACAACATCACCGCTTTCATAAATTTTTGAGGTTGCTCGGCGTGTAACCAATGACCGGCTTCGGGAATATCAACGATTGTGGCATCGGGATAAATCTCTTTGATCAGAACTTCGTCTTCGGGCAGAATGTATTTCGATTTCATTCCGCGAATAAAAATTACCGGGTAGCTTGTTATCGGTATTCTGTCGTCGAGCCAATTTGCATTTACCCCACTTACTATTTCTTCCAAATAATCGTATAATACTTCTGCATTCACGCGCCATTTATACAATTTTGTTTTTGGATCTTTCGTCACATTTTTTAACAGGAACTGGCGAATACGCCGATCGTCGATTTTTTGCGCCATAAAATCATCGACATCGTTTCGCGATTTTATTTTTGTAAAATCGATTTCCTGCATGGCAAGCAAAATGTTTTGGTGCAGGTAAAACTGACTGTCTTCTTTTAGCAGTAAATAGTCTTTGGGTGCTATGTCGGCGATTACCAGTTTTTCAATTTTTTCAGGGAAATCGGCAGCAAACCACATCGCAACTTTTCCTCCCATACTATGTCCGAGTAAAATTGCTTTTTCGATTTGATGCTGCTTAAAAAATTCTTCCAAATCGTCGCGCAAATCGTTGTAAGAATTTGTGGGTGCAAAAGGCGAGCGACCATGATTTCGCTGGTCGATCATGTAAACGGTATGTTTTTCAGAAAGTCGTTTCCCAATGTTGATCCAGTTATCCGACGAACCGTACAACCCGTGTACAATTACAATAGGCGATCCGCTTCCTTCTTTTCGGTAAAATAATTTCATGCTTTTTTCGAAACGTTTTATGATTTTTAAAGAATCAAATGTTTTTGTTTTTGAGAAAACAAAAAAATCATAAATACTACTATTCCCTTGTACAAATTGCTATCCACTCAAATTCTATTTCAGACAATCCAAATATTTTTGAATGGTAGTTTCCAATCCTAAATAAAGTGCATCGGCGATTAATGCATGTCCAATTGAAACTTCCTTTAAGTTGGGAATTTTATGATACATATAATTCAGGTTGTCAAGATTCAGGTCGTGCCCTGCATTTACATCGATTCCCATTGTTGCGGCAAACTTCGCAGCTTCAACAAATGGTTCGATTGCTTTGCTGTGGTCGATTGGGAAAAGTGTTGCGTAGGGTTCTGTGTAAAGTTCGATCCGATCTGTTTTTATTTCGGCAGCTCCTTCAATAGCAACAATATCAGGATCGACAAAAATAGAAGTTCGAATTCCATTTTCCTTCAACCTCGAAATAACTTCCTTTAAAAAACTAAGGTTTTTCCAGGTATCCCAGCCGTGGTCACTGGTTAACTGATCCAGTCCGTCGGGGACTAAAGTAACCTGGTCGGCCTTAACCTCGATAACCATTTTCAAAAATTCTTCGCTCGGGTAACCTTCAATGTTAAATTCAGTTGTAATCAAGGGTTTAATTTCATACACATCTTTCCGCGTTATGTGCCTTTCGTCGGGGCGCGGATGAATAGTGATTCCTTGCGCACCAAAGCGTTGACAATTAATGGCAGCCTCTTTTACACTGGGTATTTTACCACCGCGAGAGTTTCGCAGTGTTGCTATTTTATTTATATTTACACTTAGTCTGGTCATTTTAAAAAAAATTAGTAGCGCAAGTTACGATTTTCAAACTAATTGATCGAAATTAAAAAGTAAAGAATTGCTGGCACTAAAACTGATATCGGGTATTATTCCTTCGGTGAAAAGTTCTGAGGTAGGACAAAAAGCACTGAACAGTATGGACATATACAGGGTTTCGCATCTTCCGGTGGTTGATGGGAATAAATATTTGGGACTTGTTTCTGATAAATTAATTTACGATTTAAACTTGCTGGAAATGCCAATTGGCAAAGCACTCGATAAATTAGAACCGTCGCATGCACACAAAGATCAGCATATTTTTGAAATTGCAATGGTAATGTACAAACTGAAGATAAGTGTGCTCCCGGTTTTAGATGCCGAACATTATTATGTAGGTGCCATTACATTGTATGATCTGGCACGCCGGTTTTCGCATTTGTTTTCGTTACAGGAAATTGGTGGTGTAGTCGTTTTGGAAATGAATGTGAACGATTATTCGATGGAAGAAATCAGCAAAATTGTAGAAAACAACGGCGTGAAAATTTTGAGTTCTTTTTTAGATCGAAAACCCGGCACCACAAATCTCGATGTTATTTTGAAGCTGGATAAAGAAGAACTTTCGCCGGTAATTCAGGGATTTATGCGATACAATTATAATGTAAAAGCGGTTTATCTCGATCATTCGATGCTGAACGATTTATACAACGACCGGTTCGAACAATTCATGAAATTTATGAACATTTAATAATGAAAGTAGCTGTTTTTGGTACTGCCGTTTCGAACGAGTTTGTTCCTGTTTTACAAGAGTTTTTTCAGTTTCTGAAACTAAATAAAGTTGAGGTCCAGCTTTTTAAACCCTTTTATTTACACGTGTTGGATGAACTAAAGACAACATTATATTATACATCATTTTTTCATTCTCACACCGATTTCGATCAGGATAACGCCTTTATTTTTAGTGTCGGAGGCGACGGAACTTTTCTACATTCGGTGATGAGTATCCGGAATTATAATATTCCGGTAGTTGGTGTAAACAGTGGGCGTCTTGGTTTTTTGGCCGATATTTCTGCCGACCAGGTGAACGATGCACTTACCAATATTTTTAATCACAAATATTCGGTGATCGAACGTTCGATGCTGCAGGTTGATTTTGTCGGGCGGCAGAACATCGATTTTAATTATGCATTAAATGAAATGACCGTTTTAAAAACCGATTCATCGTCGATGATCAATATTTCTGCTTATGTTGGAAAAGAGTTGTTGAATAATTATTGGGCTGACGGACTGATTATTGCTACACCAACAGGTTCCACAGCGTATTCGTTGAGTATTGGCGGGCCAATTTTAACACCCGATTCGGAGAATTTTGTGATCACACCACTGGCACCTCACAATCTAACGATCCGGCCAATTGTTGTTCCCGATATACATGAGATTACTTTAAAAGTAGATGGCAGGGGAACACAGTTTCTTACTTCGCTCGATTATCGGTCGGAGGCCGTGGAATTTTCGACTATCATAAAAGTAAAAAAGGCCAATTTTAAGTTAAAGACTTTGCAATTGCCAGATCAGGCCTTTTTCAATACATTGCGTAATAAGTTGATGTGGGGAGTTGACCGCAGAAATTAATGTTGATGAGGTTTCGTTTTAACTGAGTTTGTACATGTATTTTTAAATCAAATGAAATGAGTGATTTACATGCAGAAAACGACTGTTACTATTCCATTAAAACAGCAGGAAAGTGCCACTATTCTTGCCGGCTTAACAATTTTTAATCTTCTTTTGGGTTTTATAATAACAAACGGGTATGTTATTTTGCGAATTATATTACTTTTGTACCTCTTTAAAGCTGTAGTTTTTTAAAGGCAAAAGAGTTAAGTTTGTTGATATCCAGCGAGTTGTGATGAGTTTTTAAGAAGGGAGTTTTGGTTATAAAAATTTGAATAAATTAGAAATAACTGTATTTTTTCTTTCAAACTAAAACATCATTTTATTTTTGGATTTTATGCAATTTTGAACGTGCCTGGAAACATTGTTAATTAAACGATTTTGAATACCAGTATGAAAGGAGCCAAAAACATTTATTTCAATCTGAAAAAAATTGTATTGGTAGTAGTAACGGTTTTTGTAACTCATTCAGGATTTGCTCAAAAAACGGCTGATATTGGAATTTGGGGAGGAACGTCGAATTATTTTGGCGATTTGCAGGGTAATGTTCCGTTTCAGAGTTTCAATGCAAACTACGGCGCTTATTTTAGGTATAATTTTAATGCGCGGGTTGGATTACGCGCCATGTTTTTAACGGGTAGTTTTGCGGAGTCGGGAGAAATTGAAGGAATGCCCTGGACATTCGAGAAAAATGTACAGGATCTTTCGTTACAAGTCGAAGTGAACTACCTGAAGTACATTTTGGGAGAAAAGAAAACACCATTTTCATCGTATGTTACGGGTGGGATTGGAGTTGCCTATTTCCCGTATAATATGGATCCGGCGGTAATTGCACAGTTTAATGCAACCCACAATAAAGGAGACAAAATTATATCGGGATCGGAAATTGCAACGACCATTCCTTTTGGAATTGGTTTTAAATATACAATTGGTGATCGTTTAGGAGTTGGTATTGAGTACCAAATGAGAAAAATATTTAATGATAGACTGGATGACCTGGATGATCCACTTGCATATTTCGATGCTGACAGGCAAGAAGTAACTTATACTTCAAAAGTGCATAATAACGATTGGTCGGGTTATTTGGGAGTTCATTTGTCGTACAAAATATACATTGGCAAAAATGCATGCCCGGTTTACGATAAGAAAAAGAAGTAATGGAGTCGTTCAGAAACAAACTTGATAAAAACAAAATGCCAAAACATGTTGCTGTTATTATGGATGGCAATGGCAGGTGGGCCGAAAAACATGGGAAAGCCCGGGTTTTTGGTCACGAGGCAGGTGTTGAGTCAGTACGTTCTGTGGTTGAAGGAGCCGGCGAAGTAGGAATTGAATTCCTTACGCTTTATGCTTTTTCGACCGAAAACTGGGATCGCCCCAAAAACGAAGTAGATGCTTTAATGGAATTGTTGGTACATGCGATCGAAGTGGAAACTGAGTCGTTGATGAAAAACAATGTTCGTTTATCTACCATTGGTGATATCAACTCGATGCCGGTTAAAGTAAAAGAAAAATTAGAAGGATGCATTCGTTTTTTGAATTCAAATACAGGGTTAAACCTGGTTCTTGCACTTAGTTATAGCTCGAAGTGGGAAATAATTAATGCAGTTAAAAATTTGGTTCAGGATGCCAACAAAAATAAAATAAAACCAGAAACAATAAACAATAAACTGTTTGAAGGCTATTTAAATACAAACGGAATTCCAGACCCGGAGTTGCTCATCAGAACAAGTGGAGAATACCGCATTAGCAATTTTTTATTGTGGCAAATCGCTTATTCAGAGTTGTATTTTACCGAAAAACTTTGGCCCGATTTTAGAAAAGAAGACCTATTCGAAGCTGTGGTCGATTATCAGAATCGTGAAAGAAGATTTGGAAAAACCAGTGAACAGTTAATCAGTTAATAGTATGATTAGAACGCGTAAGTATATTCTATTACTTTTATTTATAATAGTAATAATAGTGCCGGGAGCCTATTCGCAGGTAGCCGACAGTACCAATTTTTCGATATATTATTCAAGCCCCAAAAAATATATTATTGCCGATGTTCAGGTATCAGGAATCCGATATCTCGACAAAACGGTTTTGGTGCAATTGTCAGGTTTACAGGTGGGTAAAGAAATTGAAGTTCCGGGCGAAACCGTTACGAACGCCATTAAGAAACTTTGGCAACAAGGACTTTTTTCCGATGTTAAAATAGCGGCCACAAAAGTGGTTGGCGATAAAATCTGGTTCGATATTTATTTGCAGGAAAGACCCCGTTTGGCCGATGTAAATTTTATGGGAATATCAAAATCTGAAAAGGATGATATTACCGAAAAAGTCTTGCTGTTGAAAGGAAGTCAGATTACCGATCACCAGGTAAATAATGCAGAACGTACAATCATGGGTATTTTTCACGAAAAAGGATTTTTAAATACCGAAGTAAACATTGTACAGCGCGACGACAGCACACAAAACAACAGCCTTATTCTCGACATTTACATCGACAAAAAGGAAAAGGTAAAAGTAAACGATATTTTTATCACCGGAAACGAGGCCATCAAATCGGTTACGCTCGAACGTGCCATGAAAAAAACCAATGCAAAAGCATTGCGTAATTTCTTCAAAACAAAAAAATTCCTACAGTCTGAATATAAAAACGATAAAATTCTTTTGGTTGATAAATACAACGAAGAAGGATATCGCGATGCGGTTATTATTAACGACTCGATTTACCAGGTGGAAGTTGGGCGTAAAAAGAAAAGTCGCGTGAATATTGACATCGACGTTGAAGAAGGAAATAAATACTACTTTGGCGATATTCGTTGGGTGGGAAACACCATTTATCCGTCGGATTATTTGAATGCCGCACTTGGAATTAAAAAAGGTGATGTTTTTAACCAAAAAATTCTGGATAAACGTTTGTTCGACAACGATGAGGGAATGAATAATTTATACCTCAACAAAGGATATCTTTTCTTTAATCTCGATCCGGTTGAGGTAAACATCAATAAGGATACGATCGATTACGAAATGCGGATTTTCGAAGGGAAACAGGCAACCATCAACGAAGTGCGGATTGTGGGAAATACAAAAACCCACGAACACGTTGCACGCCGTGAGTTGAGAACCTATCCCGGAGATTTATTCAGCAAAGATTTATTAATGCGTTCGTATCGTGAATTAGCGCAGTTGGGGCACTTCGATCCGGAAGCTATTAACCCTGATGTTCAGCCAAATCCTGAAAACGGTACTGTTGATATCGAATATCAGTTGCAGGAAAAAGCAAACGACCAGATCGAACTTTCGGGTGGTTGGGGAGCCGGAATGTTTGTAGGTTCGGTTGGACTAAAATTTGCCAACTTCTCGGTTCGTAATATTTTCAATAAAGAAGCCTGGAGACCGCTGCCAACCGGCGACGGACAAACATTGAGTTTGCGTTATCAAACCAGCGGAAAATACTATCGTACGGTTAGTTTGTCGTTCATTGAGCCCTGGTTGGGTGGTAAAAAACCGAATTCATTCTCGGTGTCGCTTTCTCATTCGCGAATTAATTATAGTGCCAATAAATATTATCAGTCGTATAATCCCGGTAGTTATGGTGGTTACGGAAGTTCACCATACGGTTATGGCGGATATGGTGGTGGTTATGGCGGTTATTCTCCTTACGGAGGCGGTGGTTATGGTTATTCTCCTTATGGTTATGGCAGTTATGGTGGAAGCTACGGTGGTTATGGCGGTTACGGTGGTTACCCGCAATATCAGTATAACTACGATTCTGAAAATGATAATACCAGCGACGACCAGATTTGGGAAACAACAGCACTGGCACTGGGTTACGGATATCGTTTGTCGTACCCCGATGATTATTTTACCATTTATCACGAAGTATCGTTCGAGCATTATAACCTAAGAAACATGGGAAGTTATTTCTACTTCCTGGCAGACGAAACAGGGCAGGTAAACGGTACTTTTAACAACTTCAGTTTTAAAACCGTATTCGGAAGAAGTTCAGTCGATAATCCATTGTATTCAAGAAACGGATCGAATATCTCGTTGGCATTGAAAATAACTCCTCCATATTCCTGGTTTACCGACACCGATTACAGCGATCCGAATATCTCGAATAACGAACGATACAAATGGATTGAGTACCACAAATGGTTATTAAAAGGAAATTTATTTAATCCTTTATCAAAAAATACCAACCTTGTTTTACGTACCGGATTTGAGCTCGGATTTTTGGGTTATTACGACGAAAACAAAAAATCGCCTTTCGAAGGATTTATTGTTGGTGGATCGGGTATGTCGGGATATAATATATATGGTACCGATTACGTGGCACTGCGCGGATACAAAGATTATAGCTTGAGTCCGAATAACGGATCGAATATTTATTCGAAGTTTACCATGGAAATGAGGTATCCGATTACATTAAAACCAAGTGCTACAATTTATGCACTGGCATTTTTAGAAGCCGGTAACGCCGGATTAAGTTTCCAGAATTACGTGCCGTTTAAATTACATCGTTCGGCCGGGCTTGGAGTTCGTATTTTCCTTCCAATGTTTGGTTTAATGGGAATTGACTGGGGCTATGGATTCGACGAAGTACCGGGAGTAGCGGATGCGAACGGCAGTCAGTTCCACTTTGTAATCGGGCAACAATTTTAGAATTTTAATTTTGGCATAGAATATGATAAATGCATTTCAGTTAAATAAAAAAAGATTAGCCATGAAAAAAATAATTTTAACCATTGCAGTAGTTTTTATGATTGGAATTGCTGCCAACGCACAAAAGTATGCGTTTATAGATTCAGAATACATAATGGAGAATATTCCTGCATTTACAGCTGCACAGGAACAACTGAACCAGTTATCTTCTCAGTATCAGAAAGAGCTGGAATCGATGCATGCCGAAATCGAACAAATGTATGGCGATTTTCAGGCAGAGAGTGTTTTGCTTTCGGAAGACATGAAACGCAAACGCGAAGATGTAATTATTACAAAAGAAAAAGACTACAAACAACTTCAACGTAAATATTTTGGACCCAGCGGCGACTTGTTTACAAAACGTCAGGGATTGGTGAAACCCATTCAGGATGATATCTTTAACGCAGTTCAGGAAATTGCAAACGATGGGAGTTACGCTGTAATTTTCGATAAGGCCGGTGGTACCACATTGTTCTTTACAAATCCAAGATATGATTTAAGCGATCAGGTACTTCAAAAACTCGGATATAAATAATTAAATACTATATTTGACAAAATTTTTTAACACGACATTCATTATGAGAAATTTATTGAAATTAACTGCTGTTCTACTTTTCATTCTTACAGTATCGTTAAGCGCGCAAGCTCAGAAATTCGGGCATATTGATTTACAGGCTTTGGTTCAGGTAATGCCTGAAAGAAAAACTGCAGAAACTGAATATAATGCTTTCCAGGGAGAATTGGAAGATATGCTTGGTGAAATGCAAAAAGATTATCAAGGATTATTAGCAGAATTCGAAGCATTGGGAGAAACAGCTTCTGAAATAAAAAGGAGTGCTAAAATAGAAGAAATTCAAGGGTTGCAACAGCGGATTCAAAACTACCAGGCTACTGCACAACAACAACTGCAGGCAAAGCAAGGCGAATTATTGCAACCGGTTTTTACAAAAGCAGAAGAAGCAATTGCTGCTGTAGCTAAAGAAAAAGGTTTGATCTATGTTTTTGATACAGGTCAGAAAATTGTATTGTACAAATCGAACGAGAGTTTAGATATACTTCCTTTAGTGAAAGCTAAATTAGGAATTCAATAATCGAAAAAAGATATTTTATTCTGAAGCCATTCGTTGTTTAACGGATGGTTTTTTTTTACCTTTTTGTTGACCTTCAATATTTGTTTGCTAACTATTTAAACTTATATTTAGTGGCTAATTACTTCTAATTAAAATACAATATGGCAGACACAAAAAGTTCTGATGCAGAAATTAAAATAGAACCTATCGTTCCTGAAAATACATTTTTATTCGAATCGGCCTGGGAAGTTTGCAATCAGGTAGGCGGAATTTATACCGTTATTCGCTCGAAAGTTCCCTCTGTAATAGAAAAATGGGGAAAAGAGAATTATTGTTTAATTGGTCCATATTTCCAGGAACAGGCCGATGCACATTTCGATACTGCAACCGACTTTTCTTCGCCCATCGGACAAGCAGTTCTGAAAATGCAGGAGCGCGGTTTTGATGTGCATTACGGACAGTGGATTGTTTCGGGACGTCCCAATGTTGTTTTGTTTAATCCATTTTCGGTATTTGATAAACTGGGAGAAATCCGGCATAAACTTTTTGTAGATTATCATATTTCGTTGCCTGAAAACGACGAGCTCATAAATCAGGTGGCAGCATTAGGTTATCAGGTTTTGGAGTTTTTCCATTATTTAAATTCTATCGGTTTTTGTGAAGGAAGTGTAATTGCTCATTTTCACGAATGGATGGCAGGTCTGCCAATTCCAGGAATCAGAAAAGACACTCTGAATATTAAAACCATATTTACCACGCACGCTACATTGCTCGGGCGTTATCTGGCAATGAACGATCCAAAGTTTTACGACCATCTGTCGTTTTACAATTGGGAAGCAGAAGCCGCAAGGTTTAATGTAAAACCAATTGCCGAAATCGAGCGGGCATCGGCGCACGGATCTCATGTTTTTACCACGGTAAGTAAAATTACTGCCGAAGAGTGCAAATATTTGTTGGGCAGAGTTCCCGATTTGTTGCTTCCAAACGGACTAAATATTGAGCGATTCGAAGCATTGCACCAGGTTCAGAATCAGCATGTGCACGTAAAAGAGCAGATTCATAATTTTGTGATGGGGCATTTTTTCCAGAGTTATTCCTTCGATTTGGATAAAACGCTTTATTTTTTTACTTCGGGTCGGTACGAATATCAAAACAAAGGATACGATTTAACCCTCGAAGCACTGGCTCGGCTCAATTATAAAATGCAGCAGGCAAATATCGACATGACCGTTGTTACTTTCTTTATTACGCGCCAGCCATTTTATTCCTTCAATCCCGACGTGTTGCATGCAAAAGCACAAATCGAAGATGTGAGAAGTGTTTGCGAAGAAATAAAAGAACAGCTTGGAAAACGACTTTATACAGCAATTACTTCGGCAGAAGGAACTTACGAATTTCCGGATTTGAGTGCGATGGTCGACGATTATTTGCGTTTAAAATTACGCAGGAACGTACAAAGCTGGAAAACACATCAATTGCCGAAAGTGGTGACTCACACTTTAAAAGATGACAAAAATGATGAGATACTTAATTTCCTACGGACATCGAATATGGTGAATAACCGACACGATAAAGTAAAAGTAGTTTATCATCCCGATTTTATTTCAACTGCAAATCCATTGTTTAAAATGGATTACACTCATTTTGTTCGCGGTTGCCATTTGGGAATTTTTCCTAGTATGTACGAGCCGTGGGGGTACACACCACTCGAATGTCTGGCCAGTGGAGTTCCATCGATTACCAGCGATATGGCCGGATTTGGCGATTATGTAGTAAACGAAGTAGACGATCACGCTGCAAAAGGAATGTACATTGTTAAACGCCGGAGCCGCGATTATGGTGAAACAGCTGAAGACTTGGCAAACACAATGTTCGAATTTGTAAAAAAATCTCGTCGCGACAGAATTGCTTTGCGTTCCAAATGTGAGGAATCGTCGTTGCATTTCGATTGGTCGAACCTGGGTAAATATTACGACGAAGCCTATAAACTGGCAGTTCTTCGTTAATCTCAAATCTTTTTGATATGAAAACTGCCCCAATAGGTGTATTTGATTCGGGATATGGCGGACTAACTGTATTGAAGGCCTTGGAAAAAGCTATGCCGGAAAACGATTTTCTGTATTTGGGCGATAATGCCCGCACTCCTTATGGAACGCGTTCTTTCGATGTGGTTTACGAGTACACTTTGCAAGCCGTTAAATATCTTTTTACCCAAAATTGTCCCCTGGTAATTATTGCCTGTAATACGGCCTCGGCAAAAGCATTGCGAAATATTCAGATGTTGGATCTGCCTAAAATTGCTAAGGATAATCGGGTGCTGGGTGTCATCAGACCCAGTGTCGAAAAGGTTTCGGAAATAACAATTAACGGACATGTTGGAGTTTTGGGAACAGTTGGAACCGTGGTTTCGGAATCGTATCCGATTGAATTGCAGAAATGGTCGAATGGTAAGGTAAAATCAACGGTGCAGGAGGCTTGCCCGATGTGGGTGCCCATTGTCGAAAACAATGAAATTGAAACCGAAGGAGCCGAGTATTTTATCAAAAAGAACATTCAAAATATACTTCAAAAAGATAAAGAGCTGGACACACTTGTTTTGGGATGCACCCATTATCCGTTATTGTCGAAATCAATACAAAAGTATGTTCCCGAAAATATTACGATTCTTGAACAGGGTGAAATTGTTGCCGAAAAACTGCTTGATTATTTAAAACGTCACCCCGAAATGAACCAACGTTTGTCAAAGTCGGGGAAACGTGTTTTTCAAACCACCGAGTCGTCGGAAACTTTCGAAAACAAAGCATCGCTTTTTTTAGGACGAGATGTGCAGGCGCAACACATTCATTTTAAATAAACCGACATTTGTTGTTGTAATTGAAATGAACAAAAAAACCACCTTCTTTCGGAAAGTGGTTTCATCAAAATATTTAAAGTACTTAAGCACAGAACTCTTTTACCACCGCATTCATGGTTTCAAATTGCTCTTCCATGCTCAATAATAATTGGTATTGAGCGCGGGTGCGCACAAGATTATGATCGGCCGATTTGGTTTTGTAATAATTGTCGCCGTCGATGTAGTCCATTAAAAACCTGAGCACCTGTTCGTATGTAATATATCTGGCCGAAAAAGCCAGATATTCGATTTCTTTGTCGCATAAAAACGATTTGGTTTCTTCGAGGTACCCTTTTGCAAAAGCTTTGTAAATTGCGATATCCATCGAAACATTTTCAAGGTTGGAGTCGTCTTCGAGTCCGGTATTGGTGTAAAAACGCATCGCATCTCCAAAATCGTTGAGAACCGTGCTATTCAATACCGTGTCTAAATCTATAACACAAAGCACTTCACCTTTTTTATCGAAAAGTATGTTGTTGATTTTTGTGTCGTTATGACTGATACGAGTTGGAATTATACCGTCTTCAACAAGTTTCCAAAAATTTAGCATTTCGGCACGTCGGCTTTCAATCCAGTTTATTTCTGCAGCAACTTCAGCTTTTCGGCCAAGCGGATCTTTGGCAAGCACTTCGTCCCATTGATTAAATCGGTACCGAATGTCGTGGAAACCAGGAAGAATATTTGTTAAAGGTGCATCTAAATCGGATACCAGGTTTTGAAATTTACCGATTCCTCTTCCTCCGGAATACGCAAGTTCGGGAGTTTCGGCGGCGTCGTACGCTATGGTATCTTCAATAAACTGACAAACAGCCCAGTATTCATTCTCCTCGTCGAGAAAATAAAGTTTTCCGTCGAGCGCCGGAGTGATTGTCATTGCTTCGCGCATTGGGTCGCCACCGGCAGCTTCAACCTTTCCTTTAATGTGCAAACAAACTTTCTGGATGTTGTCCATCATTGCCGGAATAGGAGAGAAGATACTTTTATTCTTGCGCTGCAGAATATAATTGGGCGCGTTATCGTTTGTTTTGATAATAAAAGTGTCGTTGATAAATCCTTCGCCTAATGGCTTTATTTCATTAATTTCTCCCTCAAGTTTAAAGTTCCTGGCAATTTTAGTAAGGTTTTTGTTCATTCTGTTTAGTTAATTCCAAAGGTTCTCGGGGTACTCGCCCTGTTCTATTAGTTTTTTAATTTTATTTACAACAATAGGTTTATCGTCCTGATACGTTACGCCAAACCAAGGAGAGTTGGCTTCCAGTACTTTAGCAGTTGCTTGTTTTTCGTTAATTAATTCAAATACAACCGAGGGGATGTACATTTCCGACTTTGGTTTGTCGATCTCTGTTTTCAGAAATTCAGTAAATTTAGTTTCCAGTTTTTCGAATATCGACGGTTTAAATCCCCAGTTATTCATCGATGCACTTTCATAGCCGGTAAGCATAGTTTCGCTTCCGTCTTCTTCGATCGAAATAACCTGATTTTCGCGTTTTACAATTTTAATGGTTTCAACAATTTTTAAAAGATTCTGGTTTTCATCCACATCGCAAATCCCTCTCGAAACAGAGCCAAAATCGGAAAGTGTATTATTAAGTTGGTAACCGACCATTGAGTATTCAGTGTCGTCTTCTGAAGAGGTTAAAAAATCGGCCATTACTTTATAGGCATTGGCGCCATAAAAATCGTCGGCATTTAAGGCACAAAATGGTTCGTTAATCACATCTTTTGCCATTAAAATTGCATGAGCTGTTCCCCATGGTTTTTCGCGACCTTCGGGTAATTTAAAACCTTTGGGTAGTATATCGAGCTCTTGGAAAACATATTCAACCTCAATTTTACCTTTTAGTTTAGCATCGAATTTTTCTTTAAAAGCATCGGCAAAGCTTTCGCGAATAATAAATACAACTTTACCAAAACCGGCACGAATTGCATCGTAAATTGAATAGTCGATAATTGCTTCTCCATTCGGTCCAATCGGTTCAACTTGTTTAAGTCCTCCAAAACGGCTTCCCATGCCTGCTGCTAAAATTAAAAGTGTTGGTTTCATAATTATTTCTGATTTTGTAAAAATATAAAAATTCGGGTGAGTTCCTAAAAAAAGTGTGAATTTCTTTTTTAGTTAATAAAAAAATTCAAAAGTATTGAGCGGTTATTGCTGACATTATTTTTCATTTTTCTCGTCTTTGTACCAGCTGGCATACAAAGCGTATGACTCTGCGATGCGGTTTACTTCTCCATGCAATAACTCGGGACTGATGTCTTTTACTTTTTTTGCAGGAACACCGGCGTACACACTGCCCGATTCAACTACTGTTCCTTTGGTAACAACTGAACCGGCCGCAACAATCGAGTTACTTTCCACAACGGCATTGTCTAAAACAACAGCGTTCATTCCAATCATTACATTGTCTTGTAAAGTACAACCATGAATAATGGCGCCGTGTGCAATCGTTACATTATTTCCAATATTGGTCGGACTTTTTTTATAGGTGGCATGCACGGTTGCATTGTCCTGAATGTTGGTATTGTTTCCAACCTTTATATAATGTACGTCGCCACGTAAAACTGCACTGTACCAAATGCTGCAATTGTCGGCAATCTCAACATCGCCAATTAATGTTGCTGTTTCGGCCAAAAAGCAATTTCTACCAACTTTTGGAGTGCTTCCTTTTAGTGTTTTTATAAGTGCCAAACTGTGATAATTTAAATTGTTTCCAAATATATTAAAACCTGTAAATAATTGGATATGTTACGGTAATCTTGTTAAATAATGGTTATTTTTGCTTTAGCATTTTTTTAATGTAAATGCACGTTTTCGATTTCAAAATTACGATTTGTTATTTTTGAGGTCGTTTTTCTTTTGAACTATAATTAAATCAATATAAAAAGCAATTAAATGAAGGATGCTAAAGTAATAGAGTTGGAAGAGGTTGCTATTCGGTTTTCGGGAGATTCCGGCGACGGCATGCAGCTTACCGGAACTTTGTTTTCGGATGCAACAGCACTTCTGGGGAATGATATTTCAACCTTTCCGGATTATCCGTCGGAAATTCGTGCACCACAGGGCACGGTTGGAGGTGTTTCAGGATTTCAAGTACAATTCGGTCATAAACACGTAAATACTCCGGGCGATTTTGCACACGTATTAATTGCCATGAATCCGGCAGCTGTGAAAGCAAACAAAAAATTTATGATGCCGGGAGGAACGATAATTTATGATTCGGATTCTTTTAACGATAAAAACCTGAGAAAGGCACATTTTGCAACAGACGATCCTTTTACAGAATGTAACCTGAACGACTTTTTTAAAATTCCTGTACCAATTTCGAGTTTAACACAAGAAAGTTTAAAAGATTTTGGTTTAGATAATAAAAGTATACTTCGAAGTAAAAATATGTTCGCATTGGGATTGGTTTGCTGGATGTTTAACCGCCCGATGGAATACATCGAAGAATTTATAAGTAATAAATTTGCAAAAAAACCGGTTGTTGTCGAGTCGAATATTAAAGTCTTGCACGATGGTTTCAACTACGGAATGACGATGCAGCATATGACACCCAGTTATATTGTGCATCCTGCAAACATAGAAAATGGCACTTACCGAAACATTAATGGTAATCATGCAACGGCGTGGGGATTTATAGCTGCAGCCGAAAAAGCAGGCAAAGAACTGTTTTTAGGTTCGTATCCAATTACTCCGGCAACCGACATTCTTACTGCTTTGGCCGAACGAAAAGATTTAGGTGTTAAAACCTTTCAGGCGGAAGATGAGATTGCCGGAATTACATCAGCCATTGGTGCTGCTTTTGCCGGCGATTTGGCAATTACCACTACCTCGGGACCGGGACTCGCTTTAAAAGGTGAAGCAATAGGTTTGGCGGTTATGGCCGAACTTCCACTTGTAATTGTGAATGTTCAGCGAGGCGGACCATCAACCGGACTGCCAACAAAAACTGAGCAGTCGGATTTATTACAGGCACTTTACGGCAGAAATGGTGAAAGTCCGGTTGTTGTTTTGGCAGCAAGTACTCCATCCGATTGTTTTTGGTACGCGTTCAAAGCTTCGCAAATTGCATTGGAAAGAATGGTGCCGGTTGTTTTATTAACCGATGGATTTCTTGGAAACGGAAGCGAACCCTGGAAAGTTCCTTCCATGTCTGAACTTCCTCCAATTACTCCACGTTTGGCAAAAAGTGCTGAAGAATTTAGCGCTTACAAACGCGATCCGGAAACATTGGCGAGAGAATGGGCTTATCCGGGAATGGCAGGTTTTGAACACCGCATCGGAGGTTTAGAGAAAAACGAATCGGGTACAGTTAGTCACGATCCTGACAACCATCAGTTAAACAGTGAACTTCGCGAAGAAAAAGTACAACGTGTGGCCAATATGATTCCTGAATTGGAAGTTTGTGGCGACAACGATGGCGATGTTTTGGTTGTTGGCTGGGGCGGAACTTACGGACACTTGGCTAGTGCTGTCCGCGAACTTCGGAAAGAAGGAAAAAACGTGAGTTTGGCTCATTTTAATTATATCAAAC
>JBNKOT010000595.1:0-2343 GCA_050294855.1 Draconibacterium sp.
GGCCTCAACTTTCCCGGTAACCTCGATAAAATGCTCAAAAACGACATTTTCTAATTCCGATACCTGAACTTTTACCACTTCTTCCTTTTCGGTTAAAGCGAGCTCTTTTTCGAGTGCATCAATTTTTACTTTAAGATCGTGCATCTCCTGCTTGTACTGCTGGAGTTCCTGGCGTTTTGCGGCTTCGCCTTCGGGTTGTGGTGCGCTGCAGGAAGCAATGGTAAATGCAGCTGTTACTATGATTAAAATCTTTTTCATATTGTGATTATTTATTTTTCTGATTGATTTACAAACTTCCGGCTGCCTTCTTCAATTTCAAATCGGCCTGGAGCAGCTGCATTGTAGAGGTAATAAAAGCTTGAAATGTATTTAAATATTGTGTTTCTAATTGCGATAGTTCGGCACTGGTAATCATCCCATTGTTAAACTTTATTTTTGTTTTGTCTAAAATACTTTTGGCCAGGTCTCTGTTTTCCTGGTCGTTTAAAAAACGCTCGATTGCCGATTCCATTTCTGCCGAAGCGGTTAAATAATCTTTTTGTAGGGTAACTTCTGCAAATTTACGTTCGGTGTAAGCTTTGTCTACTGCAATTTTTGCCTGTTGTACTTTCGATCTTTTTTGCCCTGAATTAAAGATTTTAAGTGAGGCTTGAAATCCGATTAAAGATGAAGGATACCAGTCGGATTTTAACAAATTGGCATCGTTGCTGTATGCTGTTTTTGCATAATTGTAGAATCCGCTGATCCGTGGCAGGTATTCTGCTTTTTCGAGTTTCAACAGTTTTTCGCTGACCTGAAAATTTGAATTGGCCAGTTGATAATCGATGTGATTATTAAAATCGAAATCGAAACTATTTTCTCTTTTAACCAGCGGCAATACAAACGATTCGATATTGTCTTTCAATTGAATATCGCCATCCAGGTTGTATCCCATTGCATATTTTAAAACAATTTTTGAAATCGAGATTTCGCGTTCCGATCTGAGCACTTCGTTTTCTGCATTCTTCAGCAGAATCTTTAACTGATCGACATCTTGCTGTTCGCGAAAACCATTTTCGAAATAAGCTTTGGTTTCTTCGTATAGTTTTTTGGTATTGTCCAGATTTTCGTCCATTACAACTTTGTATCTCTGACTGATCAGTACCATATAATAAGCTTGCGAAACCGCATCTCTGATATCAATTTCAGCTTTTTCGTGCGCCTGTTTAGAGAGGTTTAAGTAAAGTTGCGACGAACCAACTCCAACAATATACGAACCATCGAAAATAAGTTGCGATACATTTAATCCAAAATCGGAATTAAAATCCTGCCCAAATTTCACCGGAATATAAGTACCCGGAGGTTCACCAAAAAATTCGCCGGGTAATAACGAAACCGGCAGGTTTAAAAACATGTTATAATTCGATGATCCTGAAACTTGCGGTAAACCCATGGTAATGGTTTCCCAAACCTTTTTTTGTGCAATTACAATGTCTTGCGAAGTATTGTGCAAGACATACGAATTTTCCATCGCAAATTGCGTCGCTTCCTCGAGCGAAAAAGACATTGAATCTTCCTGTGCAAAGGCTCCGGTAGCAAAAGCGCCTGCAGCAAGAAGCAACAAATACTTTCTAAATTTAACTTTCATTCTGAACTTTATTTAATTGTTTTTTAAAATATTTTATTCCTTTTTCTGTGCAAATAGCATGCATGTGGTATTCCATCACTTTATCAAATAATTCGATACTTGCTACTTCGGTTTCGGTAAAAACTTCGTTCTCCGGATTTAGCGTATAAAGTAATCTGCCAACCTGCAGTTTGGCTATTAATTCAGGATCGAGATCTTTTCTGAAATGACCCGTTTTTATTCCATCGTTAATACTCAAAACAGTACTGTCAAATATCCGCTGACGCTTCATTCGGTGAACTTTTTGATACAAGCGCGGGTAAAACTTTTTGAGATCGAATTCAATACTATTATTAAAATACTTTAATACTTTACTGATGTGTTCCCGTAAACAAAAATAATTGTCGATTGCATTTCTACCGTCCGACGAATTTAAATCGAACACCGGATTCTCCACATAATAATTTACAACCTGAGAAACCAGATCGGCTTTGTCTTTAAAATATTGATAGAGCGTTTTCTTCGAAATTCCAAATTCGCTAGCCACATCGTCCATGGTCACGCTTTTGATTCCGAATCTCAAATACAGCTTTCCAACATTCTTTAATATATGCAGTTTTTTTTCTTCCATGACGCCACAAAAGTAAAATTTTAATACGTAGGAAACTTTTTTCGTATTAAAAGTTTACACAAAATTAATCTCATTTGTCTTCTTTAATATCAATATGTTCTGAATA
>JBNKOT010000596.1:0-6846 GCA_050294855.1 Draconibacterium sp.
TATTCGTCATTCGAATGTGTAAATTCAACAAATGGCGATGCCAGCGGCGCGTATAATAATGGAGAATGGTTTGCACAGGCAACGGTTGAAAGATGGTCAGGTAAATGCCTTTCGGATGCCGACAATATTTATATATTTTTAGAAGGATGGGAGGAAGAAGATGACTCCCCATGCACTTATACTACCAATGATGATGATTATTCATCGGATACTGACTACGATACCGATATAAGTGGAAGCCATATCCGGAATGCATGGACAAATTTTCAAAGAGACAACAGTAGTAATGATTATGTAGATTGCGGTACGGCAGGAAGCGATGGCTACTACCTTGCCCAATTTGATGTGTGGTGGAACTGGTCAATTCCTGTTAATCCTGTTTTTTCTATTACCGACATTACGAGTACCACATTAAAAATAAACTTAACAGATAAGAATAATTATCGTATCACTGACTGGGATTATCAGGTTAGTACCAATATTACTTTTTCAAACATTGTAGCCAATTCTACAGAAGTAGTACCCCTAAGCGCTGATGTTACTACCGGTTTAACAGCAAACACTACTTACTACATTCGAATTCGGGGAGAAAACGAAGCAGGTACGGGCAGCTACACAACATATCAAACTATTACAACTCTAACTAACGGAACATTTATAGGTACCACCGATACCGATTGGGGCACAGTTACAAATTGGGCAGGAGGGAGTGTGCCTACATCCTCTACCGATGTAATTATCCCTGCGGGAGAAGCAGTTATTATCAGTTCAACAACTGCAGCTTCGTGCAATAATCTCATCGTTGAATCGGGTGCAACACTTACTATTAATTCCGATGAAACTAACAACGGTTCATTAATTGTAAACGGCACTTCTTCGGGAGTTGTTACCTACAACCGTTACGTAACCGGCAATAATTGGCATTTGTTATCTTCTCCTGTTGCCGGGCAAAACATCAATGGCTTGGTTTCTGGCAACTCAATTGCCACCAACGGCGGTTTTTGCGGTATAGCACCCTACGACAACTCTATCCCTGATTGGGCACATTATTCCGATTCTTACAGTGGTAGCGATCAATTTACGTCAGGGAAAGGCTATGAAGTGCAACGCACTACTGCCGGTACTTTGCCTTTTACAGGAACAATAAATACATCAACTGTTACAGTTGGATTAACTACGCCTGTGTCAGGGAAAAGATGGAACTTAATTGGCAACCCATTTACAGCTGCATTTAATGCAAACTCAAATGCCGATGGAACAAATAATTTTATATCGGTTAACACTTCTGTTTTAGATGCAGGAGAGTATCAGGCAATTTACATTTGGGATCCTGTTGCTGGCGATTATATTACTGTCAACCAGTCGGTGGCGGCAACATATATTGCTCCGGGTCAGGCCTTTTTTGTATACGCCGCCGAATCGGATGGTGATGCCACATTTACGCAAGCGATGCAAAACAGCCAAACAGGCAATAACTTTAAAAGTGGCGAAATCGGGAATCCTGCGATAACTTTGTTTGTTGAGAATCAAGACAGTGAAAAATCAACTCACATAAAATACATTGAAGGTAAAACTAGGGGTATTGAACCGGGTTACGACGCTGCACGTTTCGATGGTGGCGACAACAGTTTTGCAATTTACTCCCAATTGGTTGGAGATGAAACATGCAGAGCAGAACTAGACATCCAGTGTTTGGCAGAAAATGACTACAACCACGTAATTCCAATAGGTTTAAATGCCCCGAAAAACACCGAAGCGGTATTCAGCGCTCAAACCGAAAACCTGCCTATCGATGTGCCTGTTTATCTCGAAGATAGAGTAACAGGTACTTTTACTGCACTCCACGAAACAGGAAGTTTTTACGCTGTTATCATCACAGAAAAAAGTGAGGGAATTGGAAGATTCTATTTACACACTAAATCCACTATTACTGGGATTGAGTCGCTTGCCGGCAAAGATGACTTTACCATTATTCCGCGGCCACAACATAATACTATTCGTTTAATTGGTGCAGTTGGCAACAATTCTTCAATTGAGGTGTACGACATTGCCGGGCGCAAAATAATAAACAGCAAATTACATAAAGCTGATGTAAACGATATTGAAATGAATGGAGTTATCAGCGGAGTTTATATTGTTTTTGTGCATTCAGCAACACAAAATATGAGTAAAAAAATTAGCTGGATTAAAAATCAGTAAATGTTGAATTTTTGCGAATTATTGAAATAGAGGACAAACAATATAGAATAAACAAAATGAAACAAAATAAAATAGATAAGCAAAGTACTCCCAAAAATGTGAACAAGGATATCACCCGCAAAGAAGCATTAAAAAAGGCAGGTAAATATGCTGCAGTTACTGCTGCAGCAATGTTTATCGTTTTAAGTCCAAAAGAGTCGCAGGCGCAAAGTCCAACTCCTAATCCGGGGTGGTAAAAAAGAAAAAAATGAATGCCTGAGTTGTTTAACTTTCAGGCATTCATTTTATTGTAGTTTTTGTTTCTGATTTTTATATTATGCCAAGTGTATTTCCGAGAAAAGTGCAGGTAAATTATGAGACATTCAATACATTTATACCCTGTGAAAAGCATTTGGTAATTCATAATATACAACGCTCAGTTAAATGATAGTGCTTTATAATAGGGAGATGTATTACTTCATCAGATGAATGATTTTCAGCTTCTTGCTTTAAATTGTGATGATATAAATACTGCAAAAGAACACAGCAAAAAGTTCAAATTGTTTAATACTTATTTTAGTGCTACTGACCTGATTTTTTCGAATCCAAAGTAAACTAAATTTCAACAAACATTTAGTAATCAATTTTTTATGCTCAGGCTAAATTTAACGATCCAATCATTAAAAAGAATGTTCTTAATTATTTTGTAGAAACCTAAATCTCTGTCTCCCAAATTGTAAAAAGACTTTGGATTTAGTTTTTTACGAATTTTGCAATTTGACCAACACCCAAACTTTCAATACGAATAAAATAGGCTCCCTTTTTAAGGTTTGAAATGTCCATCTCAACCGGAGAATTCGAATATAAAAAGGTTGAATGTTTTAGCATAGTTCCAGTAAGACTATATATTTGCACAGCAATATCCGTATTTTCCGGATTGTCAAGTGAAATATATATTTTTTCTTTTGCAGGATTTGGATACACCAAAATCTCATTCATTCGAGCAGTTAAATCTTTTATTGAGGTGGCAGTTGTAACTTCAACTTTGCCTGTCATTCCAAAACTTACATGCGGATCGCATTGATAATTATAGGTTCCGCTTTTATTAAAAACGTGGCTAAATGTCCAACCCTGTGCCGTGGAGTTGCCAAAAGATTCGGGATTATTAGGAAAGGTAGTCTGTGTTCCGTTAACGTTATGAAAACCCTGTTTATTAATCCAAACCACTGTGTCGCCCATATTTATGGTGAGACTTGAGGGCGTATAAACGTTGCTTGTAACTTCAACCGTATAACTGGTTTGTGCATCACCGGCTTTCACAAGACCTAGCACCAAAATTAGGGAGTACAATAATTTCAACCGGGAATTCGTAAAAAATGCTTTCATATCTATTGTTTTGATGTTGTTAATTACATCTATAACAATAATTGATAAAAGATGTTTTGGTATTTTATTATTGAGTAAAGGAATTTAACAAAAAAAGCCGCTCCATCAAACGACGGAACGGCCTCTTATTATATTGCGGTTTTTTTATTCTTCAGCTTTCGAGAAATCCATGGCAGCCATTCTTAAGTAAGAATTATGACGCCATCTTGCATTCTCTTCTGATGCAGCAAACAATTCGTCGGCAGCGGCAGGGAATGTTTTCTTCAACGAAGTATAACGAACTTCGCCGTTTAAGAATTCCTGGAATTTGCTCCAGTCTGGTGCTTTCGAATCCAATTGGAATGGGTTTTTACCCTCTTCTTCCAAGAGTGGATTGTGACGGAAAAGTGACCAGTACCCGGCTTCAACAGCTCTTTTCTCTTCTTCTTGTGATTTACCCATGCTTGCGCGCAAACCGTGGCTGATACAAGGAGAATAAGCAACAATCAACGATGGTCCCGGATATGCTTCTGCTTCTTTTAATGCTTTGAAATATTGCGACTGGTTGGCTCCCATTGCAACTTGTGCAACATATACATAACCATAGCTCATCATCATTGCACCTAAATCTTTTTTACGGATTTTTTTACCCGAAGCAGCAAATTTGGCAACTGCTCCAACTGGAGTAGATTTTGAAGCCTGTCCACCGGTATTCGAATAAATTTCGGTATCCATTACCAAAACGTTGATGTCTTGTCCACTCGCTAAAACGTGATCTAAACCACCAAATCCAATGTCGTATGCCCAACCGTCGCCACCAAATACCCATGTTGATTTTTTAACAAGGTATTGTTTAAGTTTCACGATTTCTTTTGCATCATCGCTTTTGCTCGTGTTAATTACATCTAAAACTTTTTTAGAAGCAAGAACAGAACCTTCAGCGTTTTCTTTGTTTGTAAGCCATTCGGTATACGCTTCTTTTTCAGCATCGCTTGCACCGTTTGCAATAGCTGCTTGCATAATTGAAGCAATACGGTCGCGCTGTGCAGTTACACCTTCAGCAAAACCAAAACCATACTCGGCATTGTCTTCGAATAAGGAATTTGCCCAGGCTGGTCCGTGTCCCGAATCTTTGTGTTTACAATATGGAGTTGAAGGAGCAGACCCTCCGTAAATTGAAGAACAACCAGTTGCGTTGGCAACCATCATTCTTTCGCCATATAATTGAGTAATTAATTTAATGTATGGAGTTTCTCCACAACCAGCACAAGCTCCAGAGAACTCAAATAATGGCTGAGCAAACTGTGAGTTTTTAACCGATTTGGTTTTGTCTACTACATTTTCTTTTAAAGCAACTTCATCAACCATGTAATTCCAGCGTTTGATCTCGTCTTGCTGAGTTCCAAGTGGTTTCATGATCAACGATTTTTCTTTTGATGGACAAACATCGGCGCAGTTTCCACAACCGGTACAGTCTAACGGACTTACCTGGATTCTGAAATTTAATCCGCCAAATACTTTTGCAGGAGTAGCAATTTTTACCTCTGTTCCGGCCGGAGACGCATTAACTTCTGCTTCATCCATCAAGAATGGGCGAATGGCTGCGTGAGGACAAACATAAGCACACTGGTTACACTGAATGCAATTGTCGGTCTGCCATTCTGGAACGTTAACAGCAACACCGCGTTTTTCGTAAGCTGCAGTTCCGAGTGGGAAAGTTCCGTCTTCGCTACCCGTAAAAGTAGAAACCGGAAGATCGTCGCCACGCTGACCGTTAATTACATCAACTACTTTGGTAATGTATTCAGGACGTTTACTGTCTTCGTCGACATCTTTCACTACAATTTTTTTCCATTCTGCAGGAACTTTAATTTCTATCACATTTTTACCACCGGCATCTACTGCCGAATAGTTCATGTTTACAATGTGTTCTCCTTTTTTACCGTACGATTTTACAATTGCTTTTTTCATCTCATCAACTGCAATTTCGAAAGGAATTACACCGGTGATTTTAAAGAAAGCCGATTGCATAATTGTATTGGTACGACTTCCTAAACCTAATTCTTCACCCAATTTTGTTCCGTTGATGATGTAGAACTTGATTTCATTGTCGGCCATATATTTTTTCATGGCATCGGGAAGTTGATTTTTAGTTTCTTCAACATCCCAGATCGAATTCAGCAAGAATGAACCACCTTTTTTTAATCCTTTTAATACATCGTATAAATGTAAATAGGCAGGAACGTGGCAAGCCACAAAGTCGGGAGTGGTTACCAAATAAGTAGAACGAATTTGTTTGTCGCCAAAACGCAGGTGAGAACAAGTAAATCCACCCGATTTTTTTGAGTCGTATTGGAAATAACCCTGACAAGATTTGTCGGTGGCATCGCCAATTATTTTAATTGAGTTTTTATTTGCACCAACTGTTCCGTCAGAACCCAAACCATAAAATTTAGCCTGATATGTTCCTTTTGGAGTCATATCAATTTCTTCTTTTAACGGAAGCGATTTGAAAGTTACGTCATCAACAATTCCAATGGTGAAATCGCCTTTTGGCTCTTTCATTTCAAGGTTTTCGTAAACCGACATAATTTGCGATGGAGTAGTGTCTTTCGAACCTAAGCCATAGCGACCACCCACAACAAGCGGAGCATCTTTTTTCCCGTAGAAATGAGAGCGAATGTCTAAGAATAATGGTTCGCCACCAGCACCCGGCTCTTTTGCACGGTCGAGAACAGCAATTCTCTTCACTGATTTTGGAAGTGCTTCCATAAAATATTTAGCCGAAAATGGGCGGAACAAATGAACCACAACCAAACCAACTTTTTTACCTTGGGCAGTTAAATAATCGATGGTTTCGCGGATGGTTTCTGTAGCAGAACCCATTGCAATAATAATGTTTTCAGCTTCAGGATCGCCGTAGTAAGTAAATGGGCGGTATTTTCTTCCTGTTAATTTGCTGATTTCGTCCATATAATTGGCAACAATATCAGGAACTGCATCATAATACTTATTTGCCGATTCTTTTGCCTGGAAGAAAATATCAGGGTTTTGAGCTGTTCCGCGGGTTACCGGATTTTCGGGATTTAATGCACGGCTACGGAATTCTTGTAGAGCTTCCTGATCAACCAATGGCATCATATCTTCCATCTGAATGGCCTCGATTTTCTGAATTTCGTGCGAAGTTCTGAAACCATCGAAAAATGCTAAGAAAGGAACTCTTGATTTTAAGGTAGCTAAATGAGCAACACCAGCTAAATCCATTTCTTCCTGAACAGAACCAGCTCCCAACATTGCAAAACC
>JBNKOT010000597.1:0-11641 GCA_050294855.1 Draconibacterium sp.
TATTCACAATAAAAACGACTAATTAAAAGACACATTGGTATTATAATTACGAATTAACACTTATACACCTATTTTACTTTCAATTTGATTCAGATAAAAAAGAGTGATTTGTATTTAATGCAGATTTAATCGACGAAATTCATGCACTTTTTTTGTGATACACTAAAAAAATTCGATAAAAATGAGCGGTTTGAAGCTGTTTTGACTAAAATCATCAACTTAAAACGACGAAAAAAGAAGTCGAATCAGGATAATTCTTTTAAGTATTTTTCAAGACGATTCATCCCTTCTTCGATATTTGTTAAAGAATTGGCGTAAGAGAACCGAAGAAAGCCTTCACCGTTTTCGCCAAAATCTACTCCCGGCGTTACTCCAACATGTGCGTGCTCCAGAATATCGAATGCCAGTTTGTAACAATCGTTTGAAAGGTGTTTTACATTTACAAATACATAAAAGGCGCCGGTTGGTAAAACCTTTATATCGAAGCCCATTTGCTGAAGCCGACTGATTAAATACTTTCTTCGTTTGTTGTAGGTTGTTTTCATTTCTGCAACATCGTTTTGCGCCGATCTTAATGCCGAAATACCTGCTCGTTGAACCGTAGATCCCGCACAAATAAAAAGATTCTGCTGCAATTTCTGCATCTCCCGAACACATTCTTTTGGAGCGATAACATATCCCAGACGTAAACCAGTCATGGCATACAATTTCGAAAATCCATTTAAAACGAAGGCATTTTTTGTGAACTCCAGAATTGAATGCGCACGATCTTCGTAAACCAAACCATGATATATTTCGTCTGAAATAACCGGTATTCCGAATGCTGCAATTTCCTTCATCACTTCCGGCGAAAGTAAGTTTCCGGTTGGATTCATCGGACTATTGATCATGATCGCCTTTGTTTTTGCAGAAATTAATTTTTTAATGGCCGAAGGACGATACTGAAAACCATCTTCTTCGAAAACTTTCACTTTAACTGGAACAGCATCGATAAATTTTATAAAATTTTCGTAACAGGCATATCCGGGATCCGATAAAATTATTTCGTCGCCGGCTTCGCACAAAACACCAAGCGTTAATAAAATTGCCGGCGAACTTCCGGAGGTTACAATAATCTGGTCGGGAGACACTTCTACTCCGTATTTTGAGAAATGTTGGTTGGCAATTTCGGCGCGTAATTCGGGATCGCCCAAACTGTGTGTATAATGTGTTCTTCCTTCTTCGAAAGCAACATTTACCGCGTCTGACACACATTTGGGAACATTAAAATCGGGTTCTCCAACTTCAAGATGAATGACATTAATTCCCTGTTTTTCCATTTCGGCAGCTTTTTCAAGCACCTCCATGACAATAAAAGGGGTAATATTTTTGGCTTTCTGAGTTATCATTTAAGGAATGATGAATATTGGTTTTGCTGTAAAAATAGGTAGAATTGACAACACCAACAACTTCATTTATCGGTTGATACATGTTGTCGGGGCGGATTTCGGAGCGCGTTCCTGTCCAAAGGACACGGAACTGCGAAACGAGAATCCGCAGTTGGCAAACCACCGAACCCCGCCCTGCAATATGTACTTTGTTAGCTGCTGGCTTTTTTATCAATTCAATAATTTTGTAAATGATAAAGATGCTAATTTCCATTCATCATTTTCTTTTTTATAAACTTCTGTAACCATAAAAGGATTTGTAACTTCATTTCCTCCGACTACTGCCAACAAAGTAATTCGATTCAAAAGTATTGCCGTGTCTCCAATCACATTAGCCGAAACTTCATGAATTTCTGCATTTTTGTAATGGATACCACCACTTTCAATTATGTTAATTTCCCGTTCTTTTCCCCAACTTCCTCCCATGTGTACAAAAACAGAATTCTCATGAAATAAATTCTCAAGTTTTGCTACATTCTTATCCGACATCCACTGCCATTTTTGCTTTGAGAGTTTAACAATTTGTTTTTCAGGATTAACTTTGGCTGCAATCTCATGAGTGTCTCGAACACTACTAAACGTTAAGTCTAACAATTTCCATCCTTCTTTACCTTTTTTATAAATTTCTGTAACTGTAAATTCATTTGAAACGTCGTCTCCTCGAACATGTGCAACTAATGTAATGCGATTCCATAGGATAGCGGTATTGTCAAAAATTTCCACCACTACATCATGAACATCGGCTTGTTTGTACCAAATACTTCCAGTCTTAATGATTTCAAGTTCTCTGTCCTTATTCCAAGTTCCACTCATGTGAACGAACTTTGACCTATCATCAAAGAGGTTAGCTAGTTTTTCCAAATTTTTGTCAGCCATCCATTGCCATTTTTCTTTTGAAATATTAATAATTTCCTGTTCAGCAGTGGAATTTTGTGAGTAGGACAAATTCACTCCTGTCAAGATTAATATTAGTCCAATAATTAATTTTTTCATTCTATGTTTATTTAAATTACGGTTTCAATTTAAGCTTGCAGCTAACATGTATGAATTCCATTCTTGGGCACGTGCGTAACTTTTTTACCAACGTCAAAAACATTAAAGTTTTTAAGTTTCTCAGACAGGTAATTTGCAGCAAAGAAAAAGGGCACCGAAAAAGTGATCGGACTGTAGATGGTTTCAACCAGTGGCTTTTTAAGTTCAAATGTTTTTCCGCCAGCTTTACGAATAACACGAAGGACATTGTGGGTTCTTTTATAATCGGGGCCATCGTGATTAATGGCAATCACCAACGAATTTTGAGCAGTTTCTATAAATCCATGTTCGTATTGCGACATCGACATGGAAACTACCGGAAGTTTTGTAACCTGACTTAAAACCAAGGCTGCCTGATCGGCAGTTGCCATATTATGTCCACTGGCAATGATGTAAATTCCCTTTTTCCACTTCCACTTTATTCTTTTGTATATTAGTTCGCCCAGCTCCTCACCTCTTTCGTTAAAAAATGAAATTTCTTCTTTTAATACTTGAACGACTTTCCCGGGATCGAAACCAAAACCCAAATACATAATCAGCAAGCTATTGATATACGTTTTAGAAGGAATGGCATCCTCTTTTCCGGCATACAAATTTAACTTTGAAGTACAGTTTTTATGATTTCCCAACGAACTGTCGATATCGTTTACAATGCTCAAAAATGATTTAAAATGATCGGCGCACCACAAAGTTTCCGAAGTTTTTCCCGATTGCGAGATGAGTACACCTTTGTTGGCATCCTTTTTTAATAGGTAATTGAAATAATCTGAAGCTAATTCAGGAAATATTTCTATTCCTAAATAGCGAAAAACGTTACAGGCAATATAAGAGGATCCCATTCCGATGTAAGGAATATTTTCGGGTAATATAATTCCCTTATTTTTATTGTAACACAAATTTGCCCGATAAGGAATTTCCCATATCTCATTTTTCATTGTAAACTATTTAGAATAATTCTTTAAGGTACAACAAATAATTTTACAAGTAACAATTTAAGCTGATTTTCGGAATACGAGCAATAAAAACTCCGTAAAACACTTATAAATAGGAATTTGCGATACCAAAAGCTTGTCGTTGATATCCGCCACCAAACAGATAATAATGATTTAACACATGGTACAATTGGTACAATAGATTGCGGTTTCGCCAATCGGCCGGTAAACGGTTTATTTCGTTGTAGGCCGAAAAGAAGGTCGAAGAAAATCCGCCAAACATGATAATTATGGCAAATTCCATTTCGCGATCGGAATAATAAGCTGCCGGATCGATCAGAACCGGACCATTGGTGGAAACCATGTAATTGCCCGACCATAAATCGCCGTGAATTAAAACAGCTTCTGAAAAATCGGGAATTAGTTTTGGTATTCGATCGAGTAATTTTGCGTAAACTTTCTGTTCTGAAACCGGTAGGGGCCTGTCTTTTTCAATTAAATTCAGTAAAAACTCCAATCGATTTTCCCTGAAAAAGTCGATCCAATTTGTTTTCCTCCGATTATCCTGAAGCGTGGCTCCACAATAATTATCGTTGTTAAAACCAAAATTTTGTTGCCGGTATTTGTGAATGGTCGCCAATCCTCTCCCGAGTTTTTCTTCTGATTTCGAATTTGAATGTTCGATCGGGAAATATTCCTGAACCAAAAATCCCGGAGTCTCATTTACTTCTTTCGAAGCATAAACTGCGGGAACCAGCAAATTTTCGTCGCTTGCTTTTTTTAATTCGTTTAAACTTTCGGCCTCGCGAATAAATATATCTGCCGGACCATTCGAATTCCATTTCAGAAAAAAATCGCCAACATTCGTTTCGATTTTTGATGCATGATTAATGCAACCACCTCCTATTGAATTGGAAGATTGAATATTAACCTGCGTCCCAAATTTTAACGATAGCTGCTCTTCAACTTTCGTTTGCACCGTTGTATATAGATTATTGTTTTGCACAATAACACCTGAAATGTTTTTCGTGGCTGCTAAAAGTTACCCTGCGAATGCCCTTTTATTCCTCTTCCACTTTTTTTAGGATGAACTCGCGCTCGCCGTAATTACTCTTCGATTTAATTTTAATTTCCTTGTCGTTCAATACTGTTCCTTCGTGTGTTATTTCATTGCTGTCGATAAAAAACTTATAGGTAAATGTATCGCCGGTAACTTTGCCTTCTTCGAAAACAACCTCTCCCATTTCGCTCGAAAGTACGCCCGAAATATTTTCGCCGTCAACTTTGTAAGTAATCGTAAAACTATACGATCCGCCATCGGTTTCGATTGTTGTCGACCATTTGCCATCAATTTTCGATGCCAAAAGCATCGTGCTGCAAAAAAGAGTCAGCGCTGTTGATATAAAAAACTTCTTCACAATGAATTTCAATTGTATTAATTTATAACTGGTTTTGACTGTTAATTTATTCAATAAATTTATAAAATAAATGGCGACTTTTTATCACGATTAAAAATACCTGCCAATTAATTTATTTTCAACAATGGCTTTTCTGAATTCAAAAAAATCTAATCCGCCCGAATTCCTCCAAACAATTTTACCACCCGGCTCCACAATTACAGTATAAGGAATTTCGCCGCTCCATTCTTTATCAAAATTTTCAATTAAATCGTATTTATTCGACGATTCGAAAATGTAATTATTGTTTAATCCTGCATGTTTTTTCTGAAGAAAATCCTGCACTTTTTCTTTAATATCCAATTTGTCGGTGCTGATTGAATACATTTCAAAATCGCGTCCCATAAACATTCGGTAAGTATCTACCAGTTCCGAAAACTCGGCAACACAGGGTCCACACCAGGTTGCCCAAACATTAATAACACGCAAATTTTTTGAATCGTTTTGAACTAAGGTTTTTAATTTTTCAACCGAAAGTGTTTCTAAATTAATTTCCTGTTTATTCCAGTCTGTATCCAGTTTTTCTTTCCATTCGTTTTTCCATTTCCATTTTATCGAGCAGCCAAAAACTTTTGTCTCTTTTACTTTCACCTCTTTCCCGGCAATAATTGCGTCGAGTGCATTACGTAAATCGTGTTTTGTAGCAGTGCCAATCTGTTCCGAGTCATCAATTCTTCCGGCATACTGTAAAATTCTGTTTTTATCGAAAACAAAAGCATGCGGCGTGGCAACCGGTCCGTATTTTATCGAAGTTTCTTCGCTTTCTCCATCGTATAAAAAAGGGAAATTATAGCCTTTTTCTTTTGCTCGAATCTGCATGTCTTCAAAAGTATCGCCCAAATCGGTGTATCCTCGTTCTTCCAAACAAACAGCATTCGGGTCGTTTGGATTAATCATTACCACCTGAACACCTTTATTTTTATATTCGTTTTGTATGGCAATTAAACGATCTTCGTATGCTTGCGCCGTTGGACAGTGCGGGGCACTAAAAATAATAACAATTATATTTGCCATGTCAAACGACGAAAGTGTGTATTGTTTGTTGTCGACACCTTTTAATGTAAAATCTATCGCTTTGGATCCCGGTTTTAAGGTTTCCGGATTTTCCTTTTTTTGAGCGAAAGTATTGCCTACAATAAAAAGAAAAAGAAGTATTAGAATTCGTTTCATCGTTTTGATTTCTGTAATTAAATACTTAAAAATAGATTAAATTTTGAACTTTCTGAATTATTTTAAGTAGTAGAACTTAGAAACAACAAAATGAACACGATCCGATTTATCATATTATTCGCCTTCCTCTTAAGCGGAATGTACACTTTTGCACAAATCGATGGACAAACCGTGTGCGAGCAAAAAGACACCACTTCATTATCTGGGAAAATCGACGAGATTACCGTTACTGCTTTTCGTTCTCCTTACAAGCTTTTTAGCATTCCGGCGCCTGTTAATTTAATTACTCAAATGCAATTAACGCTTGGCAACGAATTAACACCAATCGAGGCGCTAAATCAGGTTCCGGGAATTCTAATGCATCACGGAACTATAAACACCAACCGCTTAACCATTCGTGGAATTGGCTCAAGAACGCCGTATGCCACCAATAAAATAAAAGCTTATTTTGGTGAAATTCCGTTAACATCGGGCGACGGCGAAACCACGCTCGAAGACCTTGAAAATCCGGCAATAAAACGAATAGAAATTTTTAAAGGCCCAAGCTCGAGTTTGTACGGAGCCGGGCTGGCTGGCGTTATACTTTTTCACCCAAAATCGGTGGTGAAGAATTTTGCACAAAACCAGTTTTCAGTAGGTTCTTTCGGAACAATAAAGAACACACTTTCTGCGGGTGTAGTTCAAAACAATTTAAATATTTTTGCGCTCGGTTCGGCGTTAAAAAGCGACGGTTTTCGGGATAACAACAAAACCAATCGATACAATCTTTTGATTAATTCTCAATATTCTTTTTCGGAACAAAGCAATGTTCAGATTTTGCTGAAATCGACAGATATGAAGGCTTACATTCCAAGTTCACTCGATTTAACAAGGTTTCAGCAAACACCCGAGAAAGCTGCAGCAAACTGGCAAAACATTAAAGGTTACGAAGATTATACCAACGGACAATTTGGACTTTCTTTTAATCATTTAACCACAAAAAATGAAAAAATTTCGGTAGCAACTTTCGGAAGCTTTCGGGTTGCCGAAGAATTACGGCCGTTTAACCGGCTCAAAGAATCATCGAACTTTATCGGATGGCGGGCTTATATTCAGAAGACAATTATTGGCGAAAATTCGCAATTCACCATTACTTCCGGATTTGAATTTTTTCGCGAAAAATACAACTGGTCGACTTATTCGAACGAACTGAGCAACAACATTCTTTCCGATAATGTTGAAAAAAGACAATACGAAAATTTATTTGTTCAACTTGAATCGAGTTTTAATCAACGCTTGTTTCTGTCTTTGGGTTTAAACGGAAATTTAACCCGTTTCGATTATATCGATAAGTTTTTCGAGAATGGAGATCAATCGGGAAATCATTCATACAAACCTGTTTTGTCTCCACGAATTGGAATCAATTATATGATTTTAAAAGAGCTTTCGGTATTTGGAAACCTGAGTCATGGATTTTCAACGCCATCATTCGAAGAAACCCTTTTACCGGCAGGTGATCTGAACGATGCAATAAAACCTGAATCGGGCTGGAATACCGAAATTGGATTTCGTTCGCAAATCTTAAATCAACTGCAATTCTCCGCCAATTATTTTCGCATTTACATCAATAATTTATTGGTGGCACGACGAACCGGCGAGGATGCCTACATTGGTGTAAATGCAGGAAAATCGGTTCATCCGGGACTCGAAACCGAAATCAAATGGAATGTCATCAATTCCAATAAAATTCCGTCGCTTACTTTTATCGGAAATGCCACTTTTTCCAATTATCATTTCTCCAATTTTGTTGATGATGGAGTGGATTATTCAGAAAAAAATCTGCCGGGAACCACTAAAAACACCTGGATGATTATGGCAAATTTTCTCCCCAGCAATAACATGGAATTAAATCTCTGGCACCGGTTTACCGGAAGAATGGCAGTAAACGATTCAAATTCGGATTATTCCGATGCATTTGGAATTACCAATTTCGATATCGCATTTGAGCATAAAATTCAAAAGTTGAAGTTCGAAATTAAAGGAGGAGTCCAAAACATCTTTAACATCCATTATGCATCGATGCTGGCCGTAAATGCACCTGCTTTTGGCAATACTTTGCCACGCTATTATTACCCTGGAAATCCGCGTAATTATTTTGTTTCGTTGTTGATAGGGCTGGAATAATACCGATTTAACAAGCAAATTTATTTCGTTTGCCGATCCGACTATTCCGGATATCCGGTAATTTCCCTGATTTGCTTATAAAAAGGTTTCATCCGTTTGTACATTTTTTTGTACACCTTTTTATACAATTGTCGGTAAAGTCTCACATTATTTTTATTCGGATAGAATTCGGTTTTGTATTTCACCATTTTCGAAATACATTCTTCAATCGATGCGTAATTTCCGGTACCAAACGCAGTAATAATAGCTGCTCCCAAACCCGAAGTTTCTGTGGTTTCTCCTCGCACAATCGGGAGATTAAAAACATCGGCAGCAATCTGACAAATTTCGTCGCTTTTTGAGGCGCCACCCGAAACGGTCAGCTTTTTAATTTTTGTTTTTGTCACCTTCTCAATTTTCTCTTTACCATCGTAAAGTGCAAAAGCCAGCCCTTCCATTATTGCCCGGTAAACGTGCTCTTTTTTATGTACATCGCCAAAACCGATCATTGCACCTTTTGCCGAGGGTTCTTTTAGTCCCGGACTCCAATATGGCTGAACCACCAGTCCCATCGAACCGGCAGGCGATTTTTTGAGTAGTTCATTCAGTACTTCTTCTACAGGAATTCCTTTTTTTTCGGCTTCCTCATTTTCTTTGTCGGCAAATTGTTTTTTAAACCAGGTAATCATCCAGTAACCACGAAAAATTTCGACCTCGGGATTAAATAAACCAGGAAGAACAGCAGGATAAGCCGGCATAAAAGTAATGGGTTCTAAATACTTTTTAGTGGTGGTTTGTATGGTTGCTGCAGTACCAAAACTTAAACTCGCCATTTCTTTTGTCAATACGCCGGTTCCTATTGTACCACAACCTTTATCGGAGCCACAGGCAATAACCGGTAAACCCGTCGGTAAGCCCGTTTCCAGGGCTGCTTTTTCCGAGATTTTACCAATCTCATCTCCGGGCAGCACCAATTCGGGTAATTTATTTTTTTCGACCGGAAAAATTTTTGCACTAAAAACCAATAAATTTTTGCGATTACCCCATTTTTGCCTTTTGTAATCAAAAGGAATATGACCGATTTGAGAGGCCAGAGAGTCTTTAAAATCGCTGGTTAAACGATAATTCAGAAAACCCGAAACCTGAAGGTATTTATGGGTTCGTCGCCACAATTCGGGTTGATTTTGTTTGATCCAGTTACATTTCCCTTCCCGCTGGGCAGTGTTGATCGTGTCGGTCATGCCAATTGTTTTTATCAGCATGCGCATTGCAAAACCCGGATGATAAACAGGTTCAGCTTTTCGCTGGTCGAGCCAAACCATTAAAGGTCGTAATGTTTTCCCGTTTGTATCGACGTTAACCATCGAATTCCGAATGGTTGTCACTCCCATACCAACCACATTATTAAATTCAACCGGATGTGAATTTTTAAGACGTAAACAAGCCGTTTTAAGCGACTCCCAATACAATTCCGGATCTTGTTCTGCCCAACCGGGAAATCGACTAATATAAGGTTCGAAAGGAATTTTTTCCATGGCCAAAACGTCTCCGGTCAACGAAAAAATAATGGCCCTTAAACTTTGGGTTCCACAGTCGATTGATAAAACAGTTTTTTGCATATTTTCCCTTCTGAGTGGCACGAATTTAAATCCGAACCTCTAATTATTGAATCAACTTACTGTTTTTTTCCAACGGCTATTAACGACTTTTGCGCTCTGAAATAAAGATTATTTCCCGAAATCGCGGGTGTAGCCATTAAAATATCATCCATATCGTTTTGAGCAAGCACTTCAAATTCGGGTCCTGCTTTTACCACAAAAACATCTCCGCGCTCCGAACAAAAGTAAACATTACCGTTGCCCGCCACTCCCGAAGCCGAAAATCCACCAACCGAACCAAAACTCTCCTTGTACATTTCTTCTCCGCTTTTGGCTTTATATACGGTTAAAGAACCATTGCCGCGTAAATTATACAGATAATCGCCAAAGATTAAAGGCGACTGCATGTAAGCACCACCACGTTTAATACTCCAAACAATATTATCGTTTGTCAATTCTTCTTCGCCAAGTGTAATATCACCCACCGCATTTGTTTTTATGGCATAAATCGGCGAATATCTGCCGTGAGCATTGTTGATAAAAATCAGGTCGTGGGCAATTACAGGCGTTGGAGTTGGAATATCGCCACCGCCGCTCATTCTCCAGATTTCGGCACCGGTTTCAAAATCGTAAGCCCCCATGTGCTTCCACCCGTTTACCACAATCTGAGTTTTTCCGTCTTTTTCAAAAACTGTTGGCGAACTCCAGGTAGCTACTTCATCGCGCGACGTGCGCCAGATTTCTCTTCCGGTTTCAACATCGAGCGAAGCAATAAAACCGTCGCCCAAAAAATCGCACTGAATAATTACTTTTCCTTTATGAATAATCGGTGAACTCGAAAACCCCCACTCCAACTCGGGTGCGTTGTATGGTCCGGCATTCATTTTGCCAAATTCTTTTTTCCACAATAAACTACCGTCTAAATCGTAGCAATACAGTCCGTTCGAGCCAAAAAAAGCCAGCAAATGTTTTCCATCAGTTGCCGGAGTACAATCGGCCTGCGAAGCTTTTGTATGTCGTTTAACCGCCGGAACTCCTTTGTATGCCAATCGCTCCCAAACTATTTTTCCTGAGTTTTTATCCAGACAAAAAACCTTAAATTCATGTTCGGTAGTATCTTCAACCGCATCGCCATCACCATAAAGTCCTACTTTCAGATAATCTTGTCCGGAGCCACTAATTGCGGTGGTCACAAAAATTTTGTTGTCCCAAATTACCGGACAAGAATGCCCAAGACCCGGAATTTTTGTTTGCCATAAAATATTTTCATCGGTTTCTAAATCCCAATTTGTAACGGGTTTCGAATCGTCGATAAATCCCCGGGCAAAAGGACCTCTAAAACTTGGCCATTGATTTTCGTAACTGGTTTGAGCGAAAGTTTGAGAATTGAAAATAAACACAAAAAACAGGATAGACAATAAATTCTTCATTGCGGTTTAAAATTAGTCGATTTCAAAAATAATGAAATGTATTTCCCAAAAAACCAAATCGTAAAAAGAAATAATGAATAAAATTGAATTCTGTTCACTCCACTATAATTCAAAACTCACTTTTTTATTATTACTATTTTTCTTTGTGGCAAAAGTACCAATCGGGTTATCGTTAACCGAAATGATATAATTTCCGGGTTCAAAAACTTTTGGTTGAAATTTGTTTCCTTTCATTCTAAAAATATATTCAAGATTTCCAGTTTTTGCGTTCGAAACAGACAAAACCTGATTGGCTTCAACCACCTGTATTTCCGGCAAAATATTTTTGGCATTATATCCAAAATTATCGGACTGAGAAATTTCTTTTGGCCACCCTGGAAACTGATCTTTTATCGGATTTGGATTTTTAACATCGGCTAGAAAACGCCAGGCATCGATATCGATTAATCGTTC
>JBNKOT010000598.1:0-3552 GCA_050294855.1 Draconibacterium sp.
TTATTTTTTTAATTTTTTAGTCAGGCCTTCCACTGCAAAAATAAGTGCGAAACCTGCAATTACGAGCAAAACTGCTCCGAGTAATAAAGCTTCGTTTCCGGTAATTTGTTCATAGGTTCCGGGCAAAATATTTCTTTCGGCTATCGGTTTTAATTCGCCATGTCGGTCGATAATGGTTGCTGTAACCTCTTTCCAGGGCCAGACCTTGTTTAACGAACCAACCATAAATCCGGCTAAAACAGCAATTGTAATATTATGGTACTTTTTTAACAACCACGATAATACATTTGAAAAGGCAATTATTCCGATGGCTGCGCCAATCAAAAAAGTCAGAATTACAGTAATCTCGAGGTTTCCAACCGCTTCGAGAATAAACTTATACATGCCCAGTAAAACTAAAATAAAGCTACCCGAAATGCCCGGTAAAATCATGGCGCAAATGGCAATCGATCCCGAAATAAAAATAAACCAGTAGCTGGCATTGGCCTCGGCCGGAGAAATAACAGTGATAAAATAGGCCACCACAATTCCGGTAATTCCAGCGATGACAGTTGCGGGATCCCATTTTTTTATGGTACGAGCCACATAAATTGCAGAAGCGATGATCAATCCAAAAAAGAACGACCAGACTAAAATGGGGAAGTGGTTGAGTAAATATTCCAATCCTTTCGCCAACGAAAATACACTGATTCCGATTCCCATCAATACACTAATCAGAAAATTTCCATTGATTGTTTTCCAGAATTCGGCAAACTTTCCGGTGAAAAACAATTTTATTGCATTCAGATTTATCGATTTTATTGAATTAATGAGTTCTTCGTAAATGCCAGTTATAAAGGCTATTGTACCTCCGGAAACTCCTGGAACTACATCGGCAGCTCCCATTCCCATTCCTTTTAAAACCAATAAAAAATAGTCTTTTGATGTTCTGTTCATGCTTTTAAGTTGTGTATTATCGATCGGATTTTATTTGTTCAGGTATCAAAGAAAATAAATAATTGATTAGTGTTTAACGATATGAGGCGGAATTAATAAAAAAATTGAAATACTTTCTTTCGAAGAATACCAGATTTATTACGATTCAGAACTATTGTTTTTCTTAAACTCTTCGACAACCTTTTTCAGTCTTTTATTTTTTAACGAACGTGGATAAATGTCGAAAAGATAATTGATTTGCTCAAATTCCTGTTCCATGGCATCGTTTAACCAAACAAAGGCTTCCTTTTCTTTTTTTGCTTCGAGCAAGACCGCAACCATCCTGTATTTTAAAAGCGAATCGGTATTGGCTTTTATTGCTCTTTTTAAAATTCGAACGGCATTTTGTGGTTCATTGTTTTTTAAAAGTATATCCACCCATGTCATCCAGATTTCGGTGTTTTCCGAATCGATTCTGGCCGCTGATTTTAGTGCATTTATGGCACTTTCTGTCTGTCCGAAATCGTTGTTGATTTTACCCAGTGTTAACCAGTATTCCGAATTTTTATTGTCGAGTTTAACAGCCTTTTTAACGTAAGCTATGCTCTCTTCGAAATTCTGATTGATCCAGAAAATCAAGGCAATTCCAAACCAGGCGGTGTCATTTTTTTTGTTGATTTCCAGCGCTTTTCTATAATAAAGTTCCGACAATAAATGATCTTCGAGATTCAGATAACATTCGCCAATATAACAATGTGCATCGTCGTTTTCAGGTTCTATTTCGAGGTACTCTTTGTATTTTATCACGGCCTCTTCAAATCTTTCTGCGTTGGCAAGTGTGTTGGCAATGTTAAAAAGTGCCATGTGAAAATTATCGTTAATGGCCATCGCAAATTCGTAGGCTTCTATCGCTTTGTCGTGTTTGTCGAGTTTGTTTAAAACCGTTCCAAGGTTAAACCAAACCGTGTAATTGAAAGGATCTAAATCTAAATATTTGTTGTAAAATTTGAGACTTTTTTTGTACTTGCCCAACTGGTCGTAGAAAAACCCAAGATCGTAAATCGCCAGTTCGTTTTTTTTGTTCACGGCAACGGCCCGCTCGAAATAATAAACGGCTTTCGAAATTTCGCCAATTTGAATGTACGAAGTTCCAATCTGATAAAGAATATCATCGAGATCGGATCCGGCGTATTTAATGGCTTTTTTGAACGAACGCAAAGCATCGGGTTCGAAACCCATTACCATGTTGGCCGATCCTTTTAACAAATGAACATCCGGATTATTGCCGTCAACTTCTTCGGCAAAACGCAAATAATTCAACGATTTTTTGTAGAGTCCTTTGTTGATGAGAACCTGAGCATATTTTAAGTGAAGCGGAACAGCATTCGGATGAATCTGAATTCCTTGTTCCGCCGCAATTTCGGATCCTTGTAAATCTCCTTCCTCCAGTAATTGTTCAACAATTCCCTCAAACTCAGAAACGTCGAAATATGTAGTCCTTCCGGTAATCAAGGAACTCTTAAAACGGTTCACCGCTTCAAAGATATTATCGTCTCTGTAATTGTCCTTATCTTCTCTCATTTACTAAAAATCAGTTGGCGAAATTAGCAATTCACCACGAATTACAAAAATGTTTTACAAGTGTTGTTCACGCAACAAATCGTTCACCGTTTTTACCGGGTTAAAAGTCTCGATTGGCACTTCCACAAACAAGGTATTCCAGTTGCTCATCGCACCATTCCAAAGTCCAGGTAATTCCTGAGCTTTCAGCTCTTTTCCATCTTTCGATTTTGTTGAAATAAAACCGGTTGCCGAATCGGTAAAATTGCTTAGGTTAAATTTTTCTCCTTTGTAGTTTTTTACTCCACAAACCAAATCAACCGGATTAAAGTGGGTGGCATTTTTTACAATGCTTTGCTGCTGAATGCTTTTGGGATCGATCTGCGAACTTTCGACTACCTGCAACGAAATAGTTCCATCGTTGTTTAATGCCCAAAACGGCCCGCCTCCCGGTTCTCCTTCGTTTTTAACCATTCCGCAAACCCGCAACGGACGGTTTAATTTCTCTTTCAAATAATGGTACAACTCCTCTTTTTCGGTATAATACTGGTTGATTGCCGGTTTTGTATTTAATGTATTTTCCAGAAAGTTGGAGGCCGATGCCAGAAATCCACTGTCTAAAGCCACCGGATGTTTCTCCGCTAATTCTTTCTGATAGAAAAATAATTTTTCCTGCGTTTTTAATAAAACTCCGGCCAATGCTTTTTTATAATCGATGGTTGCTTTTTTTATGCGGTCGGGTACCACATTGTCGATGTTTTTGATAAAAATCACATCGCCGTTTAAATCGTTCAGGTTTTCGATTAATGCACCGTGACCCGCCGGACGAAACAACAAACGGTTATCGCTTTCACGAAATGGTTCGTTTGCCAAATCCACAGCGATGGTGTCTGTTGCCGGTTTTTGCTGACTAAAAGAAATGTTGAATGTAACACCCAACTCCTGTTCATATTTTTCTTTTACTTCGGCTAACAGTTTTTCGAAAACCGGTTGATGTTCCGGCGAAACTGTAAAGTGAAGTTTTGCCACTCCGGTTTTATCGTGTGCATATTTTGCGCCTTCAACTAAATGCTCTTC
>JBNKOT010000599.1:0-2106 GCA_050294855.1 Draconibacterium sp.
AAAAAAGTGATCAGTGAAAAAGAGAGGATTGAAATCGAAAACTAACAAAACATGGAAACCACGGCATTTCAAAAAATACATACAAAAATAGATCAGATCACAAAAGCAACCTGCTCGCTTCATGCCACCGGAGTTGGAAACGAAGAAATGGCATTGGTAAACAACCGACTGGCACAGGTAGTAAAAATTCAGGGCGATTTGGTAACACTTCAGATTTTCTCTGGAACCGAAGGAATTCCAACCAATGCCGAAGTTGTGTTTTTGGGTCATGCTCCACAACTAACCGTTGGAGATGAATTGAGCGGAAGATTTTTTGATGCTTACGGACAAGCCATAGATGGCGGCGCAGAGATCGACGGCAAACTCGTTGAAATTGGTGGACCATCTGTTAACCCGGTTCGGAGAAAACAACCATCGGAATTAATTGCCACCGGAATTGCAGGAATCGATTTGAATAATACACTGGTAACCGGGCAGAAAATACCCTTTTTTGCCGATCCCGATCAACCTTACAATCAGATAATGGCAATGGTTGCACTGCGTGCAAAAGCCGATAAAATTATTCTTGGCGGAATGGGAATTACAAACGACGATTATTTGTTTTTCAAAAACCTGTTCGAAAGTGCTGGTGCTATCGAACGAATCATAAGTTTTGTAAATACCACAGAAAATCCACCTGTTGAACGGCTGCTTGTTCCGGATATGGCATTAACTGCAGCTGAATATTTTGCGGTAGAGAAAAATCAAAATGTACTGGTGCTTTTAACCGATATGACATTGTTTGCCGACGCCTTAAGTATTGTTTCGAATCGGATGGATCAGATTCCGTCGAAAGACAGCATGCCGGGTTCCTTGTACAGCGATTTGGCAAGAATTTACGAAAAGGCGGTTCAGTTTCCTGACGGCGGTTCAATTACGATTATTGCAGTAACCACACTTTCGGGCGGAGACATAACACACGCAATTCCGGATAATACCGGTTATATTACCGAAGGACAACTATTCTTGAGAAAAGACACTGAAATAGGAAAAGTAATTGTTGATCCCTTCCGAAGTTTATCCAGATTAAAACAACTGGTTATCGGGGAAAAAACCCGCGAAGACCATCCACAAGTAATGAATACTGCCATCCGACTTTATGCCGATGCTGCCAACGCAAAAACCAAAATCGAAAATGGTTTTGATTTGACAGACTACGACAAAAGAACTATAAACTTCGCAAAAGAATACTCCGAAAAACTTCTTGCGATTGATATCAATATTGAAATTGATGCGATGATCAACACCGCCTGGGAACTTTTCAACACCTACTTTTCTGTTGCTGAAACAGGAATTAAATCGGAATTGGTTGAAAAATACGGAAAACAAAAGTGATTGCATTTTAACAAATAAAAATCCTGAATCATGGAAAATCAACTGGTTACACTACTTCGAATTACAACACCCCAACTGGGGAGTTTTGTAAAAGACCAACTGGAATCAAACGGAATTGAAGTATTTTTCACCAACGAATCGTTGACCGTCGACAACACCTACAATCCAAACGAAGTGCTTTTAAAAGTAAAAGCAGGTCAATCGGAAAATGCAATTAAAGCTTTGTTGCAGATACACAAAGATTATGATTTGGATATTGTTGAACACGACAAATCGTTTACCAACCTGAAAAAAATTCTTTTACCTGTAAAACTCAGTCCGGGTTGTGTCAATATTTGCAAATACGCCATGCAATTGGCCATTAAAACCAATGCAGAAGTTAAACTACTTTACGTTTACGAAGATCCGTCTTTCAGCAATTACGACAAGCATACCGCATCGTGGGAAAAATACATCGAACTTGAGCTGCAGGAAGAATTTAATAAAGCCCAACTAAAACTGGTAAATTTTAGCCGCGAAATAAAAGAGAAAATTCCAGAAGAGATTATTTCGAAAGCCAAATTCCATTACCGGATGTTAAAGGGAACTCCGCAAAATGTAATTTCCGATGCCTGTCAGAGATATCAACCCGACGTCGTAGTAATGGGTACAGATAAAGCGTCGAAAGCGTCAGGCGAATTTATCAGTAAAACTTTGGTAAAAGTACTCGAACAATCTCATTTCCCAATTCTT
>JBNKOT010000600.1:0-5657 GCA_050294855.1 Draconibacterium sp.
CGGTCAGCTTTTTACTTCCTACATCTATCCCGAGAATGTGAAAAAACCGGTTTTATGGCCGGTAATTTCGCCCTCCGGAAATGTGTTAACGCGTAGTTATCCGATGGTTACAAAAGAAGGAGATCGCACCGACCATCCGCATCATGTTGGTATCTGGTTGAATTATGGCGATGTAAACGGACTCGATTTCTGGAATAATTCTGAAGCAATTCCCGAAGCCAGAAGAAAGCGATACGGGACAATCTATCACAATTCGATTGTAAAAGCCGAAAGTGGAAAAGGCGAAGCAACACTGCTTACTACTGCCGACTGGAAATCGCCGGGCGATACACTAATGCTTGAAGAAGAAACAACATTCAATTTTATTGTGGAAGGAACAACCCGAATTATCGATCGAACTACAACATTAAAAGCGGTTATCGATGAAGTGACTTTCACCGACAACAAAGAGGGAATGTTTGCTATCCGGGTTGCCCGCGAATTAGAACTTCCATCCGAGAAACCAACAACATTGGTCGATTCTCACGGAGTTGCTACCAAGGTTGAAGAGATGAACAACGAGTTTGTAAAAGGAAATTATCGAAGTGCCGATGGCGTTGAAGGTGGTGATGTGTGGGGAACCCGCTGTCGCTGGATGAAACTGAGTAGCGAAATTAAGGGAGAACCGGTTTCTTTGGTGATTATCGACAATCCTTCAAATGTGGGTTATCCAACGTATTGGCATGCCCGCGATTACGGTTTGTTTGCTGCAAATACTTTGGGACAAAAAATATTTTCTGAAGGCGAAAACGAATTAAATTTCAGCTTGAAAAGAGGCGAAACTGTTACCTTTAAATACCGTCTTGTGGTGGCTGCTGAAGACTTATCCGATGATCAAATTAATAAATTGGCTGACGAATATGCCCTTAAATAGGAGTTTTGTGGGATTTAAAAAATTTCAACTATCGTGAATAATAAACAATCACGTCGTAGTTTTATCCAAAAAAGTTTGGTAGCCGGAGTTGGTCTTTCATTGATCGATCCATTTTCGGGCCAGGCAATGATGCGAAAATCTAAAATGAAACTTGGTCTGGTAACTTATCTGTGGGGAAAAGACTGGGATTTACCAACCTTGATTGCCAACTGCGAAGAAACCGGATTGCTGGGCGTTGAACTGCGCACAGAACATGCTCACGGAGTAGAAACAAGTTTGTCGGCAAGCGCGTTCCGACGTTAAAAACGTTTCTCAGATAGTCCGGTAACCTGTGTTGGATACGGAGCAAATTACGAATACCATAGCACCGACCCGGCTGAGGTGAGAGAAAATATTGAAGGAACAAAAGTGTACCTAAAACTTTGCAAAGAAATTGGTGCAAGCGGCATAAAAGTAAAACCAAATGGTTTACCCAAAGAAGTTTCGAGAGAAAAAACAATTGCACAAATTGCTGCTTCGTTAAATGAAGTGGGAGAATATGCAAGCGATTTGGGACAAGTTGTTCGCGTTGAAGTGCATGGAAACTTATCGCAGGAAATTCCAAACATGAAAGCTATTTTTGATCAGGTAAGTGAAAAAAGTGTAAAAATGTGCTGGAATTGTAACGATCAGGATTTGTTGCCACCCGGACTGGAACCAAATTTTAATTCAGTGAAAAAATATTTTGGCGATACCGTACATATTCGCGAACTGAATGTGGGCGATTATCCCTACCAGCAACTGATGGATTTATTTACCGGAATAAAATACGACGGTTGGATTTTATTGGAGGCACGTACAAATCCTGCCGATCGCATTGCCGCAATGAAAGAACAATTAGAAGTTTTTAATAGAATGACAGGCAGGAGTTAATAGGTGAGTCTTCGGCACAAAGTCTAACAAAAAAAGAGGCCGTCCTTTTTGAGACAGCCTCTTTTATTTTTTCCCCTTTTAAGGAGTGGTGCCACCTGGAATCGAACCAGGGACACACGGATTTTCAGTCCGTTGCTCTACCAACTGAGCTATGGCACCCCTTTATTTTGGTGATGCAAAAGTAAACATTTTTTTAAAATCACAAAGAAAAATGAGGGCAAAGCATAAAAAATTAAAGACTTTTTTGAAGTGGAGGTTTTAAGCTGTCATCAGTAAAAACTTCTATAGGTTTGTAGCACATTGAATTTTAGATTTTTGCAATACTCGCCACTTGTTTGTTGCTTCAGTTTTTGCCGAATGCAAATTAATTGTTACCGAATACTTTTTTTCAAGAAATATGGTTTTGTGAAATCGGTAAAAAGTAATATTTGATTTCTTTTCTTACTTTTGCAGGCTGATAATTTTACGAATGGTAGATACTGATTTTCTGACATATACATTAAAAAATGGCATCCGAATTATTCATAAGAATACAGATTCGCCGGTTGCACATCTTGGGGTTATAATTAACACCGGTTCGCGCGATGAGAAAAAGAACGAACACGGGTTGGCTCATTTTATCGAACACTCGGTTTTTAAAGGAACAAAAAAGCGAAAATCCTTTCATATTTTAAGTCGTATTGAAGGAGTGGGGGGCGAGTTAAATGCCTACACAACCAAAGAAGAAACCGTTTTGTATTCGACATTTTTAAGCGAGTATTACGAACGTGCGGCCGAATTGCTGGGCGACATTTTATTAAACAGCACATATCCGCAAAAAGAGCTGGAACGCGAGAAAGAGGTCGTTTACGAAGAAATAAATTCGTACAAAGATTCGCCTTCAGAATTAATATTCGACGAATTCGACGAGTTGGTTTTCGATGGACATCCAATTGCACGGAACATACTTGGGACAAAGGCAAATTTGAAAAAATTTAATCGCGAGTCGATCCTGAAATTTATTGAAAACAATTATCACACCGACCAAATCGTAATCAGTTCGGTGGGCAATTATAATTTTGAAAACCTCGTACATTTGCTCGACAGATATTTTGGTGAAACTCCGGAAAAATTCCGAAATAATACACGCAGAGGATTTCGCAATTACAAGCCCGAAAAACGGATGATCGACAAAGACACTTTTCAGGCGCATTGTGTCGTTGGAAATATTGCCTACGACATTCAGCATAAAAAACGAATTGTAATGGTTCTGCTGAATAATATTCTGGGGGGTCAGGCCATGAATTCGAGGTTAAACCTGGCACTTCGCGAACGACGCGGAATGGCGTACAATGTGGAATCGAGCTATTCTCCGTACACCGACACCGGATTGTTTAACGTTTATTTTGGTACCGACAAAGAAAACCTCGACAAAGCTCTTGCGCTGGTGCAAATGGAGTTTAAGATTTTACGAGATAAGGAAATGGGCGCCATTCAATTGAGCAAGGCAAAAAAACAATTGATCGGCCAAATTGCCATTTCCACTGAAAGCCACGAAGATTTGATGCTGGCCATCGGGAAAAGTTATTTATTATTCGACAAAGTAGATCCGCTGCGCGAAGTTTTTAAAAAAATAGACGCCATAACAGCAAAAGATTTGCGCGAAGTTGCCAACTTTAGTTTAGATCAAAAACAAATGAGTACCCTGGTATATTACTAATTATTTAAACCATGGATGAACAAAAAAATATCGATAATTACATTCTCAATCACATCGATGAGGAAGATTCAATTTTAAATGAGCTCGATCGCGAAACCAATTTAAAAGTTATTGGCGCGCGAATGATTTCGGGGCATTTACAAGGTCAGGTACTATCGATGCTTTCAAAAATGATTCAACCCAAAACAATTTTGGAGATTGGAACTTTTACTGGTTATTCTGCTATTTGTTTGGCCAAAGGATTGCAGGAAAACGGAAAATTAGTCACCATCGAAATCGATGACGAGCTGGAAAAAATGGCTTCCAAATATTTCAAAAAAGCCGGACTCGAAAATACAATTCAACAAAAAATAGGATCGGCACTCGAAATTATTCCAAAGCTGAATGAAACATTTGACCTGGTTTTTATCGATGCCGACAAACGTGAATACATCGAGTATTTTAAGCTGATTTTTGATAAAATGCCAAGCGGTGCTTATGTGATTGCCGACAATACTTTATGGAGTGGAAAAGTGTTGAACAAACCTGCTGACGACGATCATCAAACCAAAGGAATTATCGATTTCAACACCTTTATTAAAAATAACAACAGTGTTGAAAAAGTAATTCTTCCTCTGCGAGATGGAATAACCGTAATCCGAAAAAAGTAGAAATTAATCAATCAAGATTTAATTTTATTTTTGGAATATCTTTTTTCTCAAGAAGGCAGAAGTTAAGAGACGTATTTTTTTGAAACAACTAACTCCATTTTCTAAGTCATCTTTTGCCTTATCTGGCGGATTTTACTCTTTGCCTTGGCGCCAGGAATAAACAGAAATGTCAAGGCAAAGAGTAAAATCAGTCTGATAAGACCATAGCAACCATGGTTCATCAATTACTATTTCTTAGAATATCTGAATTGAATAATTTTGAATTAGTTTGCTTTCACCGGGAGACTGTAGTTGCAACAAAAGTCACTAGGTGAATCGATTTCAAAATCTTTATTTTATAATCAAAAACAACAGAATTAATTATTCTTTTTAACCACAAATTTCTGACGCGATCTTTTCTTTGGGCGAATATTTCTTCGTTTGTTTTTAGCACCCGGTTTTTTCCCTTTTTTGTCGAAACGATCGATGCGTTCGTCAAGGCTCACCTCCATTTGGTTGTCCTCTTTCGAAACTTCAACAAAAGTGTTTACCTCGGGATGAATTCCGCGTTTATTTTTTTGAATGATGTCTTTTACTTCCTTCAACGAAAGACTAAAAGTGGTTCCCATACTTCCTTCGAGACCAAACCAGATTTCTTTTTTCAGGTAATCGGTTTTAAAAGGTTTTGCAATTCCTTTTGCAATTTCGAGGTTTAAAAGATCTCTTGGAAATTCTTTTCTTGCTTCGATGTAAGTATCCAGTTCGTAGGTGAGGCAGCATTTTAATTTTCCGCAGGCACCTGCCATTTTTTGTGCCGATGGCGACAAACCTTGTTTCAGTGCGGCATCCGACGTAATACTTTTAAAATCGGTGCGCCAGCTCGAACAACACAATTCGCGTCCACACGATCCCATTCCGCCAATTAATCCGGCTTCCTGACGGGCACCAATTTGTTTCATTTCAATTCGCACACCAAATTCGCGGGCATACACTTTTATCAGTTCCCTGAAATCTACACGTCCTTCGGCAATGTAATAGAAAATGGCTTTTTTATTGTCTCCACGAAATTCTACATCACCAATTTTCATTTCAAGACGAAGCTCCAGAACAATCTGGCGCGCTCTGATCATCGTTTGTTTTTCACGGTTTCGGGCTTCTGCGAGTTTCTCTAAATCAGCTTCGGTCGCCTTCCTGAAAATGCTGTTTAAAGGATATCTTTCCGGATTTTTAACTTTTCGTTTATATTGCTTTTCAGCAAGATAACCGGTTAATGTTACTTCACCAACATCGTGTCCGGGCATGGTAGAAACCACAATTTTCTGCCCTCTTCGTATAGATAATTTATCGGTGTTTTTATAATATTCTCTTCTCGTCGACTTAAACTTAACTTCAACAATGTCAGACTGGTTCGCCGCTTCCGGCAGGTCATTTAACCAATTGTAACTGTCAGCTACCTGAGTACTTGTTGAATTATTAAACGAACATCCGTTACAACTCATTTCTT
>JBNKOT010000601.1:0-18701 GCA_050294855.1 Draconibacterium sp.
TTTGTAATTACCAGAACCTGAACCGGCGTGACATCGGGCAACGAATTTATAGGTAATTGAATAAGGGAAAAATAGCCCGCGATTGCCATTAGAAGAACCAAAGCAAGTGCTACGTATTTTTGCCCAACACTGAATGTGATAATATTTTTTAGCATTTTTTCAGGCTTACATTTTTATTCTTCAGCAATGATTTCGAAACGCGAAAGTGCCTTTAAACTAAATACTTTTGTCGAGGCAATTTCCTCTCCCGCAGAAATTCCATTATCAACAAAAACATATTTATCTTTAATTTCGGCCACAGAAATAATTCGTTTTTCAAAAATTCCATTTTCCTTTTTTACAAAAACGACGGCCTGATTACCGTCGTAAGTAATCGACGCAACCGGAATGGCAATTATTTTCATTTGCGAGGAAGTAACAATTTCGAGTCGTACGTTTTCGCCGGGTTTTGGCCAGCCCTTTTCGGTTGCCAGTTGAATGTTTACAATTACAGAACGGCTTTCTTCGTCCAGTCCCGGATTTAACGAAGCAACCACAGCTTTGGCAATTGCCGCATCGTTTTCGCGTTTTGTTATTGTGACCGAATCGCCAATCTGAATCAGTCGCGCATCGTCGGGAGCCAGGTAACCGCGAATTAAAACTACTTTTGTATCAACAACTCTCGCAATATTTTCGAGTGCATTTACCGATTGCCCGAGCTCAATAAAATTTTGTTCGATCACTCCGTTAATTGGAGCATAAATTTTTAATACCGGATCGATATTTTCGGCTTCCACAAAATCGATGATTTCCTTGTTGGTAACGCCAACCGCTTTTAGTTTCGAAAAAGCAGCGCGCAAGGATGCCCGCGCTCTTTGATATTCAGAAGCTGCCCGTTCGAGTTCATTGGCAGAACTAATACTTTCTTCGACTAATTGTTTTAAACGGTTTAATCGGTTCACTTGAAACTGCTCTTCGGCAAATGCCTGCAAATATTCCGACACCAGGTTTCCAAATTCCAGACTTTGAATCCGAAAAAGTTCTTCACCCTTTTTTACTTCAGCTCCTTCGTGCTTTTTAACTTCACTAATCTGCCCGTCAATCGGGGTACTGATAATGCTGGCATGTTTGGGCGCATGAAAAACCACACCGGGTGCCGACACTGAATAATCGATAAAATTACTGCTCACTTGAATGGTTTCGATGTTTAGCTCTTTCTGCTCTTTTTCGGTAAGATGAACCAGAAAAACATTACTTTCGCCAGTTTGTAACGAAGGAGGTAGTTCAGTCTGTTCCTGGCCGCTTTGATTTCCTGCTGAATTATCGGAAGCACAAGAAAATAAAATGACTGCCAATCCAAATAGTAAAAATATTTTTCGAATCATATCCTGATTTTTTTTTGTTTTGATGATTAATAGATCAGATCTTTATCAATATAAATTTCCAATGCTGCCAATTGTAAATAATAGTCGCGCAGTGCCGACAAATACCTTTGTTCGCTGGTCAGGTATGATTGCTGCGCATTTAAAAGATTGAGCAAATCGATTTCGCCCAACTGGTAGGCCCGAAGCGTTAAACGTTGCAATTTTGCCGCTTTTTCTTTTAATGTTGAATTATAGCGGTTTATGATCGAACGGCTGACAGAATAATTATGCCAGGCAAACTCGATCTGTCTTTTCATATTTAATTTAATTTCCTGTTGTTTCCACATGATTTCGCTTTGTTTGGCATTGGCCATGGCAATTTTTCCTTTTTGTTCGAAGGGATACCAAATTGGAATGCGCAGCCCAACTTCGAAACCATTAAATTTGTAACCTTCGCCATAATTTTGCCGGTAGTAATTAAATCGAATGTCGGGAAAAATGTTGCTTTTTGCTTCTTTCAGGTAATAATTTACGGCGCTAAATTCGTGTTCGGCTGCTAAAAAATCGGGTTGTATTTCCTGCACCGCCAGCGTGAATATTTGCGAAATTTCGATGTTCTCAGCCTTTAAAGTATCCGAAAATGCTATCGAATATTTTTGATCTTCAACCGGTAATCCCATTTCGTAAAACAAACCGTAACGGGCTTTGTGCAACACCCATTCCGACTGGTCCAAATCGTTTTTAGCTTCTTCCAGTTTTAGTTCGGCATTCACCAAATCGATACCGTTTCCCATTCCGGTTTCCATTTTTGTATAAACCGTATTGTACAGTTCTTGCGCAAGCTTTAACTGATTTTTTCGTAATTCCTGTAAATACAGTGCATACAACACTTCGATGTATTTACTTTTTACTCTGGCCTTAATTTCTTTCTCGCGCGAAAGAATTTTATATTCGATTGCTTTTACATCTTCCTTAATCGCTTTTAATCGATACGAAGTAGTTAAGGGAAAATCTATTTCCTGCGAAATTGTTACTCTTTTTTCGTCGAAAATATCGCCGGGGCCGTTGCCAATTCCTTCTTTAAAATAACTGATCTCGGGTGCCGAAATGCCTGTTTGTGTGCGCCAGATGTTTTGCTTTTGTTCGAGTGTTGCTCGCATTTGCTGCAGTTCCGTATTTCGAAGAAACGAAGACTTAACTGCCTCTTGTATAGTTAATATGCTGTCTTGCCCAAAAGAAAATGGAGAGATAAACAGAAACAAAAAAAATATGGAAATATGATTTTTCATGGTTCAGGAAAATTCTTTATTTAAAGTTATTGAACTTTTTTTATTTCTGACAGGAATTTGATATATAATTAAATTAATAATTGAACGATATTCAAAATAAGCAATCAGACAAAACATTAAGACACCATTCAAAAAGAAAACATGCGTTTTTAAAATAAATTTGATGATTGAAAGAGCAATTGTATTCTTTCCCTGCGAAAAAGTAAACCTTCTGAGTTCTTCTCATTTTATGTTTTGATATATCTTTTTACTCAAAAGTTCGCAAAAATCTGTTGCAGACTTGGGTCTTTCCGTTACAAAAGACGGAGGTAGCTGGGATCTAAAAACAGGAGGTTTGGCAGGAATCGAAACTCAGGTCATTTCCTGTGGTTCGAGCTCTTCGATCAACATTGGATTACTTTTTTGCTTCAAGGCACCGCTACTGGAACCCAGACAAGTTCTTCACGAGGATTCAGCTAAAAGCATTCCTGTTTCCGAGAGTGAATTATCGTGCAAGGTTTCTCCGACTTATATCAATTTCCTGGTAATGTACAACTTTCAAAACGATAACGGTTTTTATGCCGAGGTCGGGCTTCAACCCGGATTTAATTGGTGCAAAAAACAAATTCGATGGAGGAAGTTACGATTTCAAAGAAAGCATTAAAAAATTTGAACTGGGACTACCCGTGGGAATTGCTTACCAAATTAACAGTGGTGTTATGAGGTCGTGGCGATCAAACGAGAGTCTGACCAAAACTGAGGCAGGCACGAGATTCGACAGGGTCGAATCGAACCAAATCCAGCCATACCTTATTCAAGGTGTTAGCAACCGGTTTTATACTAATCTTATTGCGAACTCGTTATCCAATAAACTTTAAATATAATGTTAAAAACGATTATAATCGTTATTCTAAATTTCTATTCGATTTTAGGTTTTTGTCAACCTCGCAATTTCATAGGAGGGATTTTCTTTAATGCCAATGGAATTCATATTGTAGGAGATGACAATGCTTATTGGCAAAATTCCAATGGAACGGTATGGGGTGGCGGTGGTTTATCTGCTGGATTATCAGTAAAGCACTATTTGAATAAGAATTATTATCTAAATTTTGAACTCCGGTATATTCAAAAAGGTAGTGTTTATGAATATCTCAGTCAGCAATCTGCCCAATCGTTTAAAGTCCTACGATTGAATTATATAGAATTACCTGTTTCGATAGGGCATAAGCTGAAGACTAACAAAAAAAGCTATTTTATTGAAACAGGTTTTGCCTATGCGAAGTCATTTTCATCGAGAGTTAAAATAAACGATTTTGCTTATCGTACAGGAGCTGCAAATGTAGAATTTTTTAAAGATTATGATATTTCCTGGTTCGGCAGCTTTAAATTCCCATTGAATAAAAAGGGTAAAGAAAACTTACTTTTCGGGTCCCGCTTTTCCAATTCACTTTTCTCGATTCATGAATATTATAAGCTTAAAAACATGGTTTATGGATTACAAATAGACTATATATTCAATAATTAAATATTCTCAAAATAAACCCTTTAAGTGGTTTTATTCACAGGTTATTTTGTAGCCTTATCGCTTTTAGCTTTGTTGCTAACGAACAAGTAAGTATTGGAATACGTGGCTGCTACAGATTAAGCAATGCCAACAATGGCGATAAAGATCATAACTATACTGTTTTTGGTATAGTTCGTTATAATTTTGGATCATTGATTTGGTAACGGATTTAAGCTTTTAATCGACCATCCATGTCTTCCCCATTTTCGAGTTGAAGTGGAAATTTAACTGGTTTATTATCGCGTGTTGATCGGTAAATGGCCGTAAAAAGTTCGACTGTTCTACGCCCATCTTCTCCTGTAACAAGCGGATTTGTATTGTTTTCGATGGCGTGTAAAAAATCCTCAATCTGACGCTCCATATAATAAACTGTTGCATCGATGCTATTAAAATGTGCAGAATCTTCTTTCACCCATTCTTTCAGGAATTTTTCTTCGCCCGGCACCGACCAGAGATCGTTAACCGGTGGTTCCAAAATTCCCGATCTGCCGGCAATAAACATGGCGCCACCATCGGTTTGAACGCCCACCGATGCACCATTCTCTCCATGCACCTGCACTTTCCCATAAATTCCGGGTTTTTCAGAATTGCTGACAACGATGTTTCCAATGCCACCATTTTTGAATTTTATAATGGCAACTGCAGTGTCTTCCACTTCGATGTAGGGATGATTTAAATTTCGCCACTGTCCGTAAACTTCATCGATTTCGCCCATGTACCACAACAAAATATCGAGTTGATGCGGTGCCTGATTGACCAAAACACCACCACCTTCCATCTTCCACGAACCACGCCACTCGTCGGCATCGTAATACTCTTTATCTCGCCAACCAAGCATGTTGATCGTGCCCAAAACTGGTTTACCGATTTTACCGGCATCAATGGCTGCTTTTATCCGTTTAACCGGCTCGTACCAACGTCGTTGACTAATCACTCCGAGTTTTACTCCTGCTTTCTTACAGGCTGAAATGATGATATCAGAATCTTCTAATGTTGATGCCAGTGGTTTTTCAACTAACACATTTGCACCGGCTATTGCGGCTTCTAATACCGGTTCTAAATGAAATGGATGTGGTGTGCAAACAATTACCAGTTCAACCTTTTCCTGCTGAATCAACTTTTGTATTTCTATATAAAACGGTATTTTGTATTGAGCAGCAAAAATTTCTGCCGATTTTGTTGTTCTGCTCCAAACGCCTGCCAATTTTGCATTGGGCAAATTCTGAACTGCTTTGGCATGAAGATGCGCCACTTTTCCGCAACCAAGAATGGCAACTTTGTGAAGGGAGTTGGAAGTCGGAAGTTTGGAGTTGGAAGAAGTTTTCATATTTATTTCTTTTTTTTGTGCATGATCAATCAGTTTTTCAAATTACTGTCGTAGATGCACCTTTGTAATTCAACCTGTAAAATTCCTGGGTTCAAACCCGGGGTTATTATTGTTCCAGCCCCTCATGCTAATATTTTCTTCAATATTTTTCAGATTCTGTTGGTGCCCTATTAGCAAATGTCAGGAACAAGGCTTGCAAAATCTTGAAAAGTAAAGAGTTTACTTTCGTTAATGTATGTTTTCAAGATGAGCGTAACACAAATCCTCCCGGCATTTTATAAAAGTCACCTTCAAGGAACCAGAATTACTTTATTTAACCCGGGTTCTTTGTTATACAAACGATTAAACCAGTCGGCGCCTTCTGAAAGTGGAGCGACTGCCGAAATCATTTTATCGACACTAATTTTTCCGGAAGCCATTAAATCGAGTACCAACTCGTATTCGCCGTTAATGGCGCAGCTGCCCAGAAGAGACAATTCAGTAGTCACCACTTTTTGCAGCGGAATGGTTACTTCGGGTTTCAAATTTCCGACCAAAACGGCTGTTCCTCCTTTTCGTAAACTGTTAACACATAAATTTATGGTTTCCGAAATTCCAACCACTTCGAATGCAAAATCGGCGCCTCGGTTTTTTGTTAGTTTCAATATTTCGTTATTTAAGTTTTCGTGCGAACTTTTAAAGGTGTGTGTTGCACCAAAAACTTTTGCCAGCTCCAGTTTCCCTTTATCCAAATCGATGGCAATGATTGGATGTGCACCAGTAATTTGCAACATTTTTACCACAAAACTCCCCACCATTCCGGCACCAACAACCACAACACTTTTCCCGGCTTGTATTTTTGAAATATTGATTGCGTGTGCCGCCACTGCTACTGGTTCAACCATCGCGGCTTGTTCAAAAGAAACATTATCCGGCAGTTTGTATAAAATGTGCGCCGGCATCGAAACATATTGGGCAAAGGCACCGTGCTTTTTATATTCTTTGGGAGATACGCCCAACACTTTCCGGTTGTCGCTTAAATTGTAGCGTCCCTGCAAAGTGTACCAGTCGTTTAACGGATAAATTGTTGAATCGAAAGTTACACGATCGCCAACTTTCCAGCCTTTTACATTCGCGCCTAGTTCGGCAATTTCACCCGATGCTTCATGCCCCATAATCAGTGGAGTTTGTCGGCGGCCCGTGCTTCCATCCATTCCATGAACATCGCTGCCACAAATGCCACAGGCTTTTACTTTTATTAAAACCTCGTTTGTCTCGATTACCGGTTTTTCAAAATCGCGGTAATTGAGTTCGTTGTAGTTATCGAGTATCAGTGCTTTCATAATTTTAGTTTTAAATTCAAAAATCACTCCTCAGCATTCGAGAGCTCCCCTAAAAAAAGGAGAGCAATTTTCAACGACCTAAAAATCGCTGAGAACAAAAGAATACGTTTCTCCTGCTTGAGTATCCCGAACAATTAATTAGCCGGCATTTCTCAAATTTAGTCGATTGCCGATTATTGATTTTACATCAACAGCAACCAGCGCTCCGTTTTCAGATACAATGAAAAATTGAAATCCACCGTGGCCTTTTATTCCGGGAATTTTGCCGGATGAAAGTCCACCGGGAAGCGCCGGAAGAATATCCGGATACAAATCTCCGGCATCGTCGCGCAAATGAGATTGCAAGAACATTTCGGTAATTCCAGAAGTTACTCCAAAATTGGCTAAATCGTGCGCTGCATTTTGTTTGCCCGCCCACAACAACTTTCGTAAATCGTTTAAATATTTGTATACCCCTTTGTGCGCATAATCGTGTGGTTGCCCGGCCCACAAGGTCTCTTCGTTAAACTGAATTTTTTCCAGGCTGGTTTTTGCATAAACCATTGCCCCCAAACACCCGTTCCCAATGGGAAGTGCCTCTGTCCATCTTTCTGCCGGTTTATCGTACCACAAATCCAAAGATGGATCGATTTCCTTTTCAGTTCTCTGAAAACCTGAGCAGGAAAACTGCGGCAGAAAAAACAAAAAATGAAAAAAAATAAACAGATGTTTCATGCTTGTAAGATTAGGTTCTAATTCCCCAAACTTACCAATAATAAAATATAATTATAAGTACAGTTATCAGATTTAAGTTTGTATTGTTTAATTGGATAAAGTAAATGCTGTTTCGAGAACTTCGTTTGAATTTTTCCCTACGTAAATGTCAAACTCCCCGGCTTCGATTACCTTTTCCTGATTAACATTATAAAAAGCCAGATCTTCGGACGACAAACTAAACTTAACTGTTTTTGTTTGCCCTTTGTTGATCAATACTTTTTCGAACCTTTTTAGTTCTTTTAAGGGTCGCGTAACCGAAGCTATTTTATCGTGAATATAAAGCTGAACTATTTCTTCACCATCAAAATCACCTGCATTTTTCACTTCAACCGAAATCTCAATCAATTCGCCTTTTGTGAACGTATTTTTATTAAGCGATAGGTTTTTGTATTCAAAATTGGTATAACTTAATCCGTATCCAAAGGGGAACAGGGGTGAGTTTTCAACATCCAAATAGTTGGATCTAAATTTAATAAAATCAACAGTTGGTTGCGGTCTCCCGGTATTTCTGATACTGTAATAAATTGGAATCTGTCCCACATTTCGCGGAAAAGTTGCCGTAAGTTTTCCCGATGGATTTACGTCTCCAAAGAGAACGTCGGCAATCGCATTTCCTGCTTCCACTCCCGGATGCCAGGTCAACAAAATAGCATCGGCCAATTGGTTTTCTTCCTCCATCGCCAGCGGGCGTCCGGTCATCAAAACCAAAACCAGTGGCTTGCCGGTTTTCGCCAATTCGCGTATTAATATTTTCTGACTTTCGGGAATTGTAATGTCCGAACGACTTGCTGATTCACCTGTCATTTCGGATGCTTCTCCAACCACGGCAACAATTACATCGGCCTTTTTTGCCGCAGCAATTGCCTCTTTTAACATGGCTTTCGGAGAGCGTTTATCGATTTCGATTTTGGGTCCAAAAACATTAATTTTTTCTGCAAATTCCGGATCGTCGCAAATGTTGGCTCCTTTTGCATAAAGCACTTTTACATTGTTCCCCAATACATTTTTTAAACCTTCAGAAACAGGAACCGATAATTGTGGATTGCCGGTTGGCGCCCAGGTTCCCAGCATATTATTCTTGCTGTTTGCCAAAGGTCCGATTAACGCAACTGTTCCCGACTTTTTGAGTGGTAAAACCTGGTTTTTATTTTTTAATAATACAAATGAATGTGTTGCTGCTTCGCGGGCAACTTTTCGGTTTTCTGCTGAAAGAATATCTTTTTCGGGGCGCGAAATATCGTTGTAACGATAAGGATCTTCGAATAAACCCAGTTTATATTTTGCTTCCAAAATTCTGCGGCAAGCCAGGTCAATTGTTGCTTCGCTAACTTTTCCTTCTTCCAAAGATTTTTCCAAAGTAGTAAGAAATCCCTCGCCAACCATGTCCATATCGAGTCCGGCGTTAATCGAAAGTGCCGACACTGTTTGCAAATCGCCCATACCATGCGCGATCATTTCGTTCACCGAAGTATAATCGGAAACTACAAATCCATCGAATTTCCATTGATCGCGCAATAGATTGGTCAACAACCATTTGTTTCCGCTGGCCGGAATTCCATCCACATCGTTAAACGACGACATCACACAACCCACTCCTGCATCGATGGCAGCCTTGTAAGGAGGTAAATAATCGTTAAACATTTTCATGCGACTCATGTCCACCGAATTGTAATCGCGTCCGGCCTCTGCAGCACCGTACAAAGCAAAATGTTTTACGGTTGCCATCATCGTATTCGGCTGTTTTAAATCAGCGCCCTGATAACCTTTTACCATGGCTTTCGCAATTTGCGATCCGAGATACGGGTCTTCGCCGTTTCCTTCCGAAATTCGGCCCCAGCGTGGATCACGCGAAATGTCGACCATCGGCGAAAAATTCCAGAAAATTCCATCGGCGGTAGATTCTTTTGCGGCAACCTGAGCTGTTCTTTCAATCAATTCCATGTCCCAACTGCAAGAAAGTGCCAGAGGCAAGGGAAAAGTTGTTTTATAACCATGAATTACATCCGAACCAAAAAGCATCGGAATTTTCATCCGCGTTTCTTCGACAGCCAGTTGCTGTACCTGACGAACTTTTTGGGGTCCGTAAATCCCAAAGATCCCACCAACTTTACCGGCTTTTATATTTGCTTCAACATCAGTACTGACTACCGATCCGGTTAAAATTCCGCCACCAGGAGTCACCAAATTTAATTGCCCGATTTTTTCCTGAAGGGTCATTTGTTCCATTAAATGGGTAACAAAAACATCCATCTCGGAATTTTGCTGTTCAGTTTTTACATTTTGACAAGAGAATAAAATGATTGATCCAAGGAGATATAATATGAGATGTTTCATGGTTGTAGTATTTTTAAATTATTTAAGAGACAGTAAAAATCAGTTCAGTAGAAAATCATAAATGTTAAATGATTTCTCAGTTGTAAATATAAATTTTTTACGATTAATTTAAATAGGGACTTTTAAATCCCAATTTTTTCAACCCTTTTTTCACATCGGTATTTGCCATAAACAAATCCCAAAAAAGTCCACTCCGGTAATTTTCAATCATTACTGGTATTGGTCCTTGATCGATGGCCAGATATCGAGGCAAATACCAATTATTATTCTGACTATACGCATCGTAGGGACCAAACTCTCCAATCAGCGAATCGGCTTCATTATATAAATATTTTAAAAATTGGGTCGATTCTTTTGGTGTATAAGGAAAAGACGACAAAGCCGCCGTTGGTGAAATCACTCCTAAATCAGACTCACCTGGATGATGTCCGGCATATCCTTCCATGGAATAGCTGGATGTTAGTCCCCACTGTTTTTCTCCATAACCTTTAAACCCTTTTGGATTATCCAGAGCATATTTATAATGAATCATTGCGTGGTTGGTGTTCAATTTCCAGTAATCCGCATATTTATCGGATAATCCTTTGGGATTGAGTCCCAGGTATGAATAATGCGCCCAAAATAAAGGACCAATTGGATCATTGCTGTGTTCATAAAAATTCAAAATCGTATTTAAACCGTAATACACAGTATCGTTTGCTATTGCTCCGTTGCGTGCCCAACCCTTGTGGTAAACACTGGTATTGATTGGATGGGTAGGAGATGATGCAGCTAAAACATACATAATGAGGCATTCGTTGTAGCCTCCAACAGCAAAATTCATTTCCCACCCAAAATTTGGCGACCAATGCCAGTATAAAACATCTTCACCATTTTTGGTATACCAATCCCATTCTACTTCATACCAAAGCTTTTTGATATCAGCTACTAATTTTTTTTCAGCTGCATTTCCATTTTTAAAATATTCAGCCACAGTAATGAGTCCCTGAATCATAAATGCTGTTTCGACCAAATCACCACCATCGTCTTTTGTACTAAAGGGTTGTACCTTCCCGGTTTCTCCATTTAGCCAGTGAGGCCAAACTCCGTGAAATCTGTCGGCTTTTGACAAATAGTTTACAATTTTTTGAAAACGTACAAATGCTTCTTCACGAGAAATAAATCCTCTTTTAATTCCAACCAAAATTGCCATCACTCCAAATCCTGAACCACCAAGAGTAATTACATTCTGGTCGTTTTGTGGATAAATATTATCCATGTGAATTCGTTCACGTGCCATTCCGGAAGTTGGTTCTGCTCCTTCCCAAAAGTATTGAAATGTTTGGTATTGAATTGAATCAAGAAGCTGGTTCTCAGCCGACAAGACTGATGCATTTTCATCCAATTTTTTATTGCTTGCATTATTATTCGAGCAGGAATAATTCACTGATAGAAAAACAAGCAAACTGCAAATCCCAAAATATTTCATGTGTTTTTAAATGTTTATTTTTATGGCAACAGATGAAAGGCGTTTAATAATCATCTTCTTGTTTGAAAAATTTTTATCATACTCGTTTTAATTGTACCAAGTACTATTAAAATCGTTTTTCTATTTAATAATTGTGCATACTATTTTGTATAAACGCCTATAATACTGGAACTCTTACCCGGAATTAACCCTATTAATTTAGGATTTTTAAACATCACTGTTTTAATCTGACTTAACAAAATATCCATAAAACAATCCAGCTCAACTCTTTTAAAAAATAGGCTTCCCGGATAAATCCAATCAGCCCATTTTTTATATAAGAGTAGTCAAAATAAGCATCACATTTTCTTTCTCTTTTTGAAAGAAATCAATTACTTACTTGAGCATTATTTTGGAATTGCCTTTAGTTGTATTCACAATATAAACTCCGTCTTTCAGGTTAACCCTAAGTTCACCATTTGGTGCAAAACCTTCAGCAACTTTTCTACCAACCAGGTCGTACACCCGTACATCACCTTCGTAGTTCAAAATACGTATTGTACCCTTTGAATAATAAGCTTTTATTTCTTTCTTGTCCAACAACATTTTCACGCCTGTAGTTGTACTTACGAATAAAAACTCATCCAGAAACAATGTGTGTTCTGTATTATCGGTAGCATTTTGCTCAAAGAAAATACCCTTTATCAAATCCTTAGCTGTAAATGTTTCATCAGCCGCCCAAAGGTCGGCAAGCGGAATAACTACTTCTGTCCAGGTATCAGCAGCCAAATCGGTTGTCAGATAGTTTTCCATCATTAGTTTACCTGTTTTGTTTGGATTCCCGCTGTGTGCTTCTAAAAAGAACTTTGGTAATGCTGTTTTGGCTAATGCAACAGGAGAGTTAACCCAAAACTTAAGTTCTTTCATAGATGTTAAATCAAAAACCTGCCAGTCTATTGAAGCTACCAAAGCCATCCATGCGCCTGTATCAACCGATTTCCATTGGAGTTTCAGTGCGTTGGCTCCGGCTTTTACCGGAGAAGTTACAACGGGCAGTTTATCTCCATCCGGAAGATCTGGTCCTTGCCAATGTTCTGTTACTACTGTACTTGGAGCTGTTTGATTTACCCAGCTTTGGTCGTGGAAACGGTCGCTTGCACTGTTATCAAACAAGGTCATCGAACTTGGTGGTGGAAGTGGTACAACGGTTTCATCTTTAATAAAAACGATATCATCGATGTAAACAACTGAAGTCGGATCAATGGGTTCGTAAAAGTCAGGAAACAAGCCAAATACGTTAACATTTAATATTCCATTGGCAGTGAGGTCAAATACCATGGTTTCCCATTCGTTGGTTTTTGATGCCAGAGTTACCGGATCCATTTCTTTTGAGATGGCTCCCTCGCATTTTAGTTTTAATTGAGAAGTTGCATTTGTACGCAAATATTTAATTTCAACCCAGTTGAATCCTGCAGGAACTGCTTTTTTCAAAACAGCCCAAAAACCTGCCCATACAACATTGGCTTCTTCAGCATCATAACGTGCACATTCCCAAACTTTATTACTGGTATTAATGCCTGTTTTAAACGGATTGTCTACAACTGCAAAGTCAAAGTGAGCGGCAGGATTTGCATGCACCTCTTCAGTAAAACTTACTACTCCGCTTTCAAAGTCGTCTATAATAATGTTGTTATTTACGAATTTAAAATCGTCCATAAAGAGGATGTGTTCTGCATTGTCTGTGCTATTCTGTTCAAAGAAAATACCTTTGATCACATCCTTGGCTAAAAATGTTTCATCAGCAGCCCAAAGGTCTTCCAATGGAATGACAACTTCTGTCCAGGTATCAGCAACCAGATTAGAATCCACATAATTCTCTAACATTAATTTGCCGGTATGATTTGGATTTCCGCTATGCGATTCGAAATAGAATTTTGGCAATGCAGTTTTTGCTAAAGCAACCGGCGAATTGATCCAGAATTTGAGGTATTTCATTTCAGTCAGGTCGAATGAAGTCCAGCCGACTGCAGCCACCATGGCCATCCATGCTCCACCTTCAACTGATTTCCATTGCAGTTTTAAAGCATTAGTACCTGATTGTACCGGTGTTGTTACTACCGGAAATTTATCGCCGTTTGGCATATCTGGTCCTTCCCAGTTTTCTGCAACCACTGTACTTGGAGCCGTTTGATTTATCCAGCTTTGATCGTGGAATCGGTCGCTGGGACTGTCATCAAACAGGGTGAGTGAATTAATTGTAGGCAGTTCTTCATAAACAACTTTTATATCGTCGATATATACAAGAGCTGCCGGATCTACTGGGGAATAATTATCGGGGAACAGAGCCAAAACATTAATATTTTGAATTCCATTAGCCGCTAAATCGAAAACAATTGTCTCCCATTCATTGGTTTTTGAGGCCGGGGCAATCGGGTCAAACTCTTTTATTACAGTTCCCTCGCATTTCATTCGAAGTTGCGAAGTAGCATTGGTACGTAAGTATTTAACTTCAATTTTGGAATAACCTGCAGGAACTGCATTCGTCAAACTAGCCCAAAAACCTGCCCATGACTGATTATCACCGGTATCAAGGCGCTGCCATTTCCACACTTTTGCACTGGTGTTGATACCCGCTATTACCGGATTATCCACAATCGAAATGTCAAAGCTTGCATCCGGATTTATATGTACCTCAGTGGTAAAACCTACCTGCCCACTTTCAAAGTCGTCTAAAACTATGTCATCCAGAGCAAACAAATTTGTCATGGAAATTAAGGCAATAAAAAAAGTAAAAATCTTTTTCATAATGGTATAATTTAAATTGTTAATACAAACATTTATCTAAGTCTTGTTAAAAGGGAATACTCCTTTCCGTCAGGAGTTGTCATCCTGATAGTATGTTGTTTTCCTTTCATAATATCCTGATTATCGAATTGAAATACATTTTCACCAACATTTCCAGTGACTGTTTTTTCAAGAACTACTTTGTTCTGCGTTATACTGGTTACTGCAAATTTTACACTCCCTGCACTTTCCAAAAAGTAGTTCAATTCAAACTGGTTTCGGTCAGGATGCCGCATTATATCGTATTCTTCGGTGGCCGTATTTATCATTGCCAGGTGAAACCCCTGTTTGTAATCGGGTTTATCTTTTACTCCTGCACGGCTTAACCCGAGTTTGATTTGATCATTTTTCATCATCAAATTCCAGATCAGGCCAGAACGGTAATTCTCAATCATCACAACTATTGGTCCCTGATCGATGGCAAGGTGTTTTTTTTCTGAGGTATTTGTAGTTAAGCTATATGAATCGGCAAAACCGTAGGCTCCCTGCATCAAGTCATTTTTTGCCAAATTCAGTAATACCTGTGTACTGTAAAACGGAGTGTAGGGATATGAAGCCAAGGCTGCAGTTGGAGCAATTACTCCATCGTCGTTTAGAGGTGAACGTGCTTTGTATTCCCAAGGCGGTTTTCCACCGTAACATGCTGTTAGACCCCAATTGCGCATATCGTATTTATAAGCAGCGGGAGCTTCTTCAAGACAGTAATGACGGTTAATCATTGTGTGTGCTACGTTTTGTTCCCAGTAATTTGCATATTGGTCTTCTATTAAACGAGGATTTAGGCCCAAAAAAGAGTAATGAGAAAAAAACAGGGGACCTCCTTTGTCTTCGCCGAGCGGAAGATTATATCCGTAAAAAGATCTGTTTGGATGAAAAATAGTTCCGTTACTTTGCCACCCCTGCGTATATATTTCTTCAGAAATATTTTGAGGATCCGGTGCCGCCAGAGCTAGTATATAGGCAATCCAGCCTTCATTCCATCCTTTAATATTGAGATCTAAACGATCTTCCTGAGAAAACCACAACCATTGTAATGCGCTGCCCGATCTGGCATAAAAACGCCAGTCCATCGTATTCCAAAATGATTGAATCGAATCACGGATTTCAGTTTCGACTGCTGAACTTGAAGTATAGTATTCTGAGGCCGTTAGGAGACCAGCCATCATAAATGCACTTTCGATGACGTCACCCGTTTCAATTTGATTTCCGAACGGATGTGCGGTACCATCCGGATTGTACCAATGCGACCACATTCCTTTGAAACGCTGGGCTTTCCCTAAAAAACGCACAATCTTTTGGGTACGTTCCGCTGCTTGTTGACGGGTTATCCAACCGCGCTCCGATCCAACTATAATCGCCATAATCCCAAATCCACTACCACCTGTAGTTACAACCGGACCGCGGTTATTGCCTTCCAAAGCCATACCGGTTTCCGGGCTGGCACCCTCGTAAAAATAGTTGAAGGTTTTGTGTTGCCATTCTTCTAAAACAGGTTGCACGACTGAAGGAGAATAAGTTTCATCATTTTTTTCAACAACAGTGGTCGGCAATGGATCTTTGCCACATCCCAGAAAAGTGATTGTTATTAAAATTATGAATATTTCTCTTATCATCTTTTGATATTTTTTATCAAACTTTTCATTCTCCATCTGTTTCTAACCAGTAAATCAGAACAGAAGAAAATCTGTTTAGTACCCCGGATTTTGTGTAATTATCCCTTCCGATTTGTCAATTTCAGTTTGTGGTATCGGGAATAACTCGTGTTTACCAACTATGAAATTTGGTATCACACTTTTTGCTTCATCCCATCGCACCAGGTCGTAGAAACGTTCCCATTCCATGGCAAGTTCAATCCGTCGTTCCTGATGAATTTTTGCCCTTAACTCATCAATATCGGTAGTTGTTATTTTAGGTAGAATACTATTGTCTCCTCCCCGGGCACGTGCCCGAACCATTTCTAATTTGGCCAAAGCATCATCGGTATTTCCCAATTCGCAGGCAGCTTCGGCATTCATCAAAACCACATCAGCATAACGGATTACTCTAATATTTACCCAGGTTCCCTGAGCTTCCGGTGGTCTCCCATATACGCCGCGTTCAGAAAGTTTTGTGTATGCTTTTTTATTGAAGAATTTGTATCCGCTGGCATCGGCCCGTATTTTTTTACCTTCCAGAACATCACCATCGGCAATTACCGATGCGGCTTTTCGAGGATCACCTTCTTCGTAGGCATCCATCAATACCTGGCTTGGCGCATTAAATCCCCATCCTAAATTAGGAATACCCCGAATGCCTTGAATTTGTGCAAACTGACTCCCTAAATAGATTTGTTCGCTGGGTCTTTCTTCGCAATAAACCTCAAATACCGATTCTTCGCCATATTCCCTGGCCTCGGTAAATATCTCGTCGTACGGAGTATTTAAACTATTATCGCCTGATGAGATAATTTCTGTTGTCATTCCCAATGCAGCCGACCAATTTTTTTGATACAAATAAACTTTTGCCAATACAGCTCGTGCTGCATTTTGAGTAGCACGTCCTTCGTTACTGCTGCCCAAGAGTATATTCCGGGTTGGCAAAAAAGGAATAGCGATATTTAAATCGTGCTCCAGATTTTGCCATATCTCATCGCGTGATGCACGGGCAGGTGTTTTTTCTTCTTGTCCGAGAACCTTGTCAACATAAGGCACACCACCAAAAGCCTGTGCCAAACGGAAATACATTACTGAGCGAAGAAACAATGCTTCAGCCAAATACTTGTTTTTCAAGGGTTCTGTATCATCTAATGCCGATGCTAATGCCAGCGCCTCATTAGAGAGGTAAATACTACTGTAACAAGCGCTATAATAATCTGCAATTGGGGCGTTACTTGCAGTGTAACTCAACGATTTGAATTGAGTTATATCTCCTCCATCGCTGGGAGTACTTCCTTTTTCAACATCTGGAGTAGTGTAATTATTCATTCCAAAGTTGGCCCAGCAAAAGGGCCATCCTCGAAGAGTGGCATAAGCTTGTGCTAACTTTGCTTCAACCAGAATTCCTTTATCCAGTGTATCGTCTGGAGTGTAGTTCCCATGATGCCAACGTCCCTTTGGGTAACGATCCAGGAAATCATCGGAACAAGCTGTACTTACAAGTACTATCATCAAAAATATAATTATCTTTTTCATAATCTTCAGAATTAATAATTAACTGCTACTCCTGCAGTATAAACCGAGGGAAGTGGGTAAGTACCACCGTTATCAATACCACCGTTAAGAATGCCTCCACCAATTTCAGGCGTATATCCACTGTTCTTTTTAAACGTAATGGGATTTTGAGCATTTATAAATATTCGGAATTTGCTCGCTCCTATTCCTTTTAAAACTCCTTTTGGAAGGCTGTATCCTAACTGGATTGCACGAATACGTGTGTATGCTCCACTTTCGAGTAAATTGGTTGATGGTTCAAAATTATTTCCACGTGAAGTATTTAATGAAGGTTCAACATTTGAAGTTCCTTCGCCATGCCAACGTTCGAGTGAGGTGCTGTAAAAATTGAATTGTGCATATGTGGGCAATTTTTTAGTATTCACAATCTGGTTTCCATACACTCCGTTAAACTCAATGGCCATATCGAAATTCTTATATCCGACATTTAGGTTAAGTCCGTACGTAAATGTTGGAATACTACTTCCTATAAAATCCCTGTCTTTATTAGTGATTTCCCCATCTCCATCCAAATCTTTGTAGCGAATATCGCCGGGTATAGAAGCCCATGAGGCTGGATAGTAATTGTCAATTTCCTGCTGATTTTGAAAAATTCCATCCTGAACATATCCGTAAAGCGCACCAACTGAATGCCCAACTGAAGTTCTGTGATAGTTGCCTGTAACAATATCTGAATCATCATTTCCCAACGAAAGCACTTCATTATTTAACGTCGCTCCATTGGTACTGATTCCATATGTAAAATCGCCAATTTTATCGCTCCATGTTACAATATACTCTATCCCGCTATTCCGGATTGAGCCAGCATTTGTTATGGCATAACCAGCACCTACCGAAATAGGCGGAGCTACAAAAGCCAACAAATCACTGGTGGTTTTTGTAAAAAAACCTAATTCAACAGCTAAACGTCTATCGAATAGCAGGCTTTCAAAACCTACATCAAAACCTGTTACTATTTCCCAATGAATATTTTCGTCAACCAAGTTGCTGGATGTTGGGATATAATACGTCTTCCCATCAACAACCACCTGCTGACCCTTGGGATTGATTGTAGGAAACCACAGATAATTTCCAATTTTGTCATTTCCCAGTTTTCCCCACGAGGCTTTAATTTTTAAATAGTTTATTTTTTCGCTTAAATTCTTCATAAAATCTTCTTCAGTCGCCACCCATCCTAAACCAATTGATGGGAAATATCCCCAACGTCTATTGGGAGAAAATTTTGAAGAACCATCTGCACGAAAAGTGGCTGAAACGATGTATTTATCAGCATAAGAATAATTAAGC
>JBNKOT010000602.1:0-10097 GCA_050294855.1 Draconibacterium sp.
TTTGAATTCCCTCTTCAATTCAGGGCTTCGAAAATCTCCCATCTCTACTCCGCCAAAGTAATAATAGGTTTCTTTTTCAGAAACTTCTCTTTTTGGAATTGCTATCCAACGATTCTTCTCACCTTCAGTAACATATAGATATGTATAATTGAGTGTTTGCAATACTGAATCTATTTCCACCTTGTGAATATTTGGGTGATTTTTTGTGTCAACGTTAATGTTTTGAGCGTATCCATCGATGTTTACAATAAACACTAACAAGAACATTAATCCAATTTCTTGAAATGGTTTTCTTATTAAAGAGAAATTATACATTTTTTAAAAATAGAATGAAAAGAAAGTATATTTTATTTTCGATTTGTAATAATAACTAATATAATGCTGAATGGCACATTGAACAAAGCTCAGTTTTCCATGCCTGATCGATATCGACAGGATGCTCAAATTCCAAAGGTTCAAACGAAGATGAATACTGCATTGAATCCGGCGTTCCCTGTGCTAAAATATCGTGGCATAAATTACAGTCTTTCGATATTACTTTTCCTTGTTCGGTAGCATGTCTGTCGTTGTGACAACGGTAGCAGCCGTCAGACTCCATGTGCCCGATATTGTTCGGGTAAGATGCCCAGGTGACTTTCATTTCCGGGAAAATATTTGCTGCGTAACCTTCCTGAATTCCGTTTATTGCTTGTTCTATTTCTTCTTTCTTCGAGTTCAGCAAATCAGGGTAACCCGATTCGTAATATTCAGTTACCTGAGTACGAATGGCCATAAAAGCACTGTCTTTTGTTGGATATACCTGATTTAGCGCCATCATTGCAATCAGTTTGATCTCGGGTAAATGTTTTGGGATCGTACCGTCGCTCATTAACTGATCGGTAAAATTTTGCGGTGCATTATAGTTGTGTGAAGGACGGTTATGGCAATCCAGACAATCCATCACACGAGTTTCAAGTGAATCTAATTGCGCTTGTTCGATTATATAATCGGCATCGGTGAAAACTTGCGATTCGCCTGTTTTTAAGTTGGTGTACCTTACCCACGGAATTTCCTGACGGTTGGGAGAGGTTGTTTTATATTCAATTTTAACATCGGGATTAATGTGCTGATGAATGCCCGGCATAAAACCATTATCGGTCATTTTTGAGCTGGTTTTAATTTGCATTTTTATGATGCGTTCGGTATTTACTTCATCGGATAAGAACGAATGTTTTTCCCTGAATTTATGATCGTAAAATTTCTCGGGCCAGTGGCACTGTTCGCAGGTTTCCTGTGCAGGGCGAAGGTTTGCAATTGGTGTTGGAATCGGTGTTGGATATTTTTTTGCCAAAACCGAATACACCTGGTAAAGTCCCGAAAGTTTACTTTTAACATACCAACTGGCTCCCGATCCAACGTGGCATTCAACACAAGCCACACGTTCGTGAGCAGAACCATGATAGGTTGTATATTCCGGCTCCATTACTTTGTGGCATAATTTTCCGCAAAATTCTACTGATTCGGTATAATGAAAAGCTTCGTAACTTCCAACCGATGAGATGATTAGTAGGAAGATGGTTCCAACGAGAAAAATGATCGTTGCATTTCGAGTTGGAGGATTATTGAAATTTAAAATGGGCCAGCTTTTTACTTCGCCACTTTCTTCAGCAAGTTTTACTTTTTTCCGGTTTATTCTCATTCCGATTGGAATCATGAGTAACCCGACAACCATAAATCCGGGTAATATAATAAAGATGAATAATCCAATGTACGATCCTCCAAAATTAAATAGCCAGTTTAGAAGTGTTAAAGAGGCTATGGATGCAAGATTAAAAGTAGCTAAAACTACACCGGTAATCGAGATCCAGTTTTTTATAGAAGAAGGTAATTTCATGTTGTCAATTTTAGTAAAAAATTGGTAAATAATTACATATACAAAATTGCAAAAAATAGGGTAGAATTCAACAGGTATGGCTTATTTATACTTTTTCTATATATCCTTGATTATTATGAAATTATGGTCGATATAATTCGGGTAACAAGCTAACTTTCTGTTCGTTTTTTTGACAAAAAAATACCGGAAATCTTTGTCTGTTTTTCAAAGAAATTCCGGCATTTAAAATTATTCTAAACCTCCTTCAACAGAAAGAGTTCAATTCGGACATCTTAATGCGTTAACAATGAGTAGATAATAAGCACTACAAGGATTACTCCGGTAAACAAGAACGTAAATCCAAAGAAGCGAATAATCCTCATTTTTTGTTTTGTAAAGTCTTTTTCAACCACCACAGTTTCGAGTTTACCCGATTTTTCAAGTTCTTCAAATTCGCGAGGTCTGTCATCTTTATATTCTTCGTATGGAACGTGTCCGGTAAAAATTACGGTATCCATAGGGAAAGACTCAGGGCGAATGTGCGTATTAAAGAAGTGGATGGTAAAGATAAAACCAACTGCAAGCAAAGCTTCATCGCTATGTATTATTTGTGCCACATTAATTACCCAACCCGGCAACAAATTGGTAAAGAATACCGGAAACCACAACATTAATCCGGTAGATCCGATTACAATAACTCCCCAGAATACGGCCATGTAATCAAATTTTTCCCAATAAGTCCATCGTCCGTAAGATGGGCGCGGTCCTTTCCAAACAAACCATTTAATGGTTGCCCAAAAATCGCGTAAATCCTGACGGTTAAACATCAGCGAATTGGGTCCGAAAATAAACGAACTGAATTTTACTTTTTTCTTGACTTTAATCCGAAGTAAATTCACCACATGATATCCGAAATAACCAAAGGTAATTACCGCTGCAATTCGGTGAAGTGTTCCTGCAACATAGGCGCCTCCAATCAATTTAGCCAGGAATTTTGCCCAATCCATATAAGCAAATTTCAAAATCATTCCGGTTAAGGCCAATAATAAGAAACTAATGATTACAAAAATATGTGTGATTCGGTTGCTTTTCGAGAATCTTCTGATGTACATTTGTTTACCCGTTTTGTGCATGTGCTTTTTCTTTTTGTTGTTGCGCATGGCAGTAATCGAACGTGGTATCCACAATAAGGTATGCAATCCAAAGAATAAAAATACACTAACCAATAAACCAGTCATTGCCCAGAAAGTATAGTATAACCAAGGGAATTTGCTTTTGTTGTAATGTGTAGCATGTGTTAAATAGCCAGTAAATTTCATGTTGGCATCTTCGTGGCATTTCCGACAGGTTTGAACGATGTTTCGTGCTCCAATCGAAGAATTTGGATTATCCATTTTCAGGATATTATGTGCACCATGACAATCGGAGCATCTAGCCGCTTCCATGTAACCAAGTTGATACACTTTTCCGTGATACGTTTCCAAATAGGTTTCCGCCAAATCTCCATGGCATTTCCCACATTGCATGGTAATTTCCGACATAAACTCGTCCTGATCTACTTCTGTTATCTGATGAGCCGAGTGACAAGTCTGACAGGTTGGAAATTTTAAATCTCCTTCGGTTGCCTTATAGGCATGGTCGCTGGCAATGTAGTCGTTGTAAATTCCTTTATGACAGTTTCCGCAAGTGGCGGCAATATTTTTGGGATTTACAGAGGAGCGTTCGTCCGATTCTTTTAAGTTGAAATGCGTGGTGTGGCAGTCGGTACAAACGGCAGTAGATAATAATCCTTTTTCGTTTAAGCTTTTACCATGAACGCTTGTAGAATAATCGTGCAATGCATCTATTTCCAAAAGATCGGTTCCGTCGGTTGCTTTGCCGCCTTTGGTGTGGCATTCTCCACATAATCCGGGTATCGACGATCTGTAAACCGGAGATGATTCGTCTTCTTTCGATTTTACCAGATGAGAACCATGGCAATCGGTACAGTACGGAGCATTTTCGTGTTTTTCGAAATATGCTTTACCGTGTCCGCTAGAGAAATAAACATCCGACTCTTCCACGTGGCAGGCCGAACAATCAACTTTTCCTGAGGTCGCACACGGACGTTTTAAATTGGCCGTTACATCTGAATGGCATTTTACACAGGTAATATTTTTGTGCGAAGAAACTGCCAAATCACGAACATCTACATTTAATGAAATGGTATCGTTGCCCACCATCATGTGTAAATTCTGATCTTCGTGACATTTCAAACAGGTTTTATCAGAAATGGTGGCAATAATGTTTTGCATTTCCACTTTATGTGGTGGGTGGCAGTCGGTACACGCTGGAATTGCTCCGGGTTTTTTCTCCCACAACTCTTTGTTAATCACCTTTGTATGCACATCCTCAATTCGTGCATGGCATTTCATACACGTATTTGCAATGTTACCTGCAGAAATACTTGAGTTTTTATTGGTGTGCGGTAATACAAGGTGGTTGCCGTGGCAATCGTTACAGGTTGCAGTAACCGTTAATCCGGCTTTAAATAATCCTTGCCCGTGAATACCCTGACTGTAGTTTTCTACAATATTGTGTTCGGTAATATTGTATTCTCTCGAAACCGGTGCTCCTTCTTTATGGCAAGTTCCACACAAAACAGGAATATTCATTTTGTAGGTGCGCGATTCAGGATTAGCAGAAGCAACAATGTCGTGAGTTCCGTGACATTCAATACAACTTGGTGCGTTTTTGTCATTTTGATTAAAAGCCCAACCGTGTACTCCACGATTAAAATTATCCATAGCAGCTTCGTGACAGGTTCCGCAATTTACTTTGCTTAAATTTTCGGGGTGTGGATAGTCTTCCACAGCAGCGTCGGCATGACAAGAGGCGCACAATACATCTTTATGCACGGAATGGTCGAGTGCTCCGGGCTGAATATATAACGATCCTTTTCGGTTTGGATTTTCGGATGTTAGACTTGGATCATCGTGGCACATAAAACAATCGTCGTTGTCTTGTGCCGATAATTGATAAAATCCTAAAAATAAAATGCAGGCAATAAAAGCAATTCGATTCAGTTTTTTGAATTGTTTTATTGAAATGAGATTCCATGCAAACGAATAAAAGTTGCCTTTTTCGTTTTTAACATGTAGGGGTAAATGCCATAATTTTTTTTCCATATCCTTTTCTTTCGTTCAAGCAAACCGAATTGCTTATCCTCAAAATATTATATTATGTATTGCTTATTTTTTTGATCTATAAATTAGTTGTATTTACAGGTTAAACATGATGCCATCCGTTAATGATACTTTTAAAATTATCGATTGGCGATTTGCCAATTGAAGCAACATAAAGATGTATCACGAGAAAAACAGAGATAAAAAACCCAAGTGCAGAATGGAAAACGGCTGTTAAAAAAACTCCGCTCAGGTTATATACTTTTTCAATAATCAATTCAGGAAATAAAAGTGCGATTCCGGTGATAATTACGGCTGGAACGGCCAGGTACATTACAAGTACATAAAAATATTTTTGCAGTGGGTTAAATTTGCGTTTTTCAGAAAGCGGGTAGGGCGCTTTCATTTTATGAAACATGCCCCAAACGTAGTAGTAGGCTTGTTTTACAGGTCGTTTTATAAAACCTTTTGGTTTGATCAGGTAAAATTTGCTGTTGGAAGTAACTATATTTCCGATAAAAAACAACAAATAGCTGGCTGTAACAATACCTCCAAAAACGTTATGTAATCCTACTATTGTTTTAAAACCCAGCAGTGAAGTTTCTACACTTGATTGCATCGAGATTCCGGTAATAATCAAAACAATAATTCCGATGGCATTCAGTCCATGCCAAATTCGTAACCAAACCGGGTAAAAATATATTTTGTGCGTATCAGTCATTGTATTCTATTTTTTTATGATTCTGAAAAAAGCATGTGTGACAATTCCCGCGAGCACTCCAATAAAAATAATGATGCTCAACAGTTTCAATAAAGGACTCTGATGAGTTCCGATAACGTAAGATTCGTTGGCCAAAACAGTTTGAACTTTGTTTCCGTCTTTTGAACGCGATTGTAAATTCTGATATTTATACAACGATGCTTTTAATCGTGAATTCGCAGAATGGCATTCAACACATTTTCTTACCGCTTTATCTTTTCCCCGAATATTGTGAGATACCATTAAACTGTCAACCACTTCTGTATGACATTCGATACAACGGACGTGCTTAAAATGCAGTTCTTGGTTTGGTAACCAGTTATGTACCGTTACAATTTCCGGGTTTTCGTGTCCCGAAACCAGTTGGTATTTTTTCATGTCGTTGTGGCAAGAAAGACACATTTTATTGCTGTAGTCAACAATTTCTAAAACATTGTTACTATTTCTGGCTGTTGCCATATATGTATGCTGACTGTGGCATTTTGCACAGGTGAAGCTTTCGCCATAAACCTGGTAATGTATACTTTTTTCGTTTTCTTCAACAATTTTTTCAAATTGATAGCTTGCAAAAGAATCGTCTCCACCATGGCAGTCGAGGCAGGTGGCAAGCGGTTCAAGTTTTAGATTTGCATTGTGAGGATATTCTGTGTAATCATAAGAGTGGCAGTCGGTACAGTCGAACTGATGATGAACGCCTTGTGCAAGTCCAATCGTGTCGAGAATGTAATACGGATTCATTAATCTTTTTACCTCGGTGTCCATTAAGTTGTTATGAAACGTGTAGGTTTGACTGGAATGACACTTGAGGCACTGGTGATGTTTTGCATCCTCATAACTCTGAGCAACCGACTGGCGGGGAATAAATAGAAAAAGGATCGAAATTATTGCAATAAATTTCATATTACCGAGTAGATTTTTTGTTTAGCTAAAGGTTTGGTCGATATAGAACAACTATAAGTTGCTGTAATGAGTAACGTTGTTTATAGGAAAAATGGTAACACTCCGAAATTCAGAATATTACCATTTTTATTTATTTCTGTTGTATGAAACTTAAACGCTTAAAACATCCAAAGTCTGGTAATATTAAATCCTATGGCAAGACCTTGGTTTTTCCAGTCATTTCTGTTGTGCATCACTGCATCTTGCGGAAGTATACCGTCGGCAGTTCCTACATAGATTTGAAATGCATGGGTGAAAGTTGCAATCTCAACACCAAAACATAAGTTTGGTAACGATTTGTTGGCATCTGTCCATTCAGTTTGTTCCGATAACGAATTTATTTCTAACGGAAGATCGTAGTTAAAAATGAACGAAGACTGCTCAGAGAATTTAACTCTACCGTTAAAATGAACGGCAACTTTATCGTGGTCTCCATCCCATGTTGTATTATTGTAATGGGTAAAACTTCCACCAACCTGCAACGTTAACCAGTCGTTGAATTTTCTTCCAACAATAACTTGCGAGAAATAAGATAAACGATCGTTAAAATCTACAGAAGTTGATAAAGTTTGTCCTTTAGTATCTACAACTTTTCCGGTTCCGTACTGATCGAAATTTCTTCCGTCAATTGCAAAATCACCAAATAAAGCAACCGATACTGGAATCGTGTTTTTTTCTGTTTGTTTCAGAATCGACCACTTTGCATTAAAATCGGTGTACATATTTTTTTTGGTAACACCAATTCCTAACTGAAGGTTGGTAACCGGAACATAAGTTAAACCTAAACGGATGTTCGAACCGGCGGCATAAATTCCAAATAAATCGGAAGAACCGTTTGACATTGATCCAAATTTGTGCTGAATTATAAATTCGAGCGTTTTAGTATCAGGAATAAAAGTAGTTTGATTATCGATTAAATAACCACTTGCAAATCCCGGGCTTACCGGTGTATCTTTTTCTTTTTCTTTTTCTGTGTCCTGAGCAAATGCATTAACTGTGAATACAGAAAGTATTATAAGTAATAAATATGTTTTCATAATAATTTAGTATTAGTTAATTGTTTTTTGCTCCTTGTGTAATCCAGCCAAGAATAAGTGCGGCTTCTGAAGAAGTATATTTTTTTTGCTTGTGCGTATCCGTTGTTGGATTAGGATGGAGATAAATTTTACTCTCTTCCGGTGTTGCAGTGTTTACATATTTCGGATTACTAAGCGAGGCATACGCATTCCCAGTCGTTAGATTTGGATTCTGTGAGCCGTTATGACAAGCTGTGCACTTGTTGCTATTGTTAAAAATAGGTTCTATTTCTGAAGCAAAACTTATTTGAGGACCTTCCGGATCAACTGGAGGTGGAACCTCTTCAGGAACCAAGAAATTGTAAACACATCCACTAAGCAGGAATGCACAAACAACTATTGCTGATAAAATTTTTAAAGTTTTCATTGTTATTTTTCTTTTTAAATACTAAAAAGGCCTCAAAATAAATGAAGCCTTTTAAAAAATAATTATAGAATTCGTTTATTGCAATGAAGCGATATTGTTCTGCAACAATTTTTTAACGTATTTTGGATTGTGTACTCCGTAACTTCCGTCTTCTGTTAATGCTTTGTAGTTTAATAATGCACCTGCAACTTCAGCAGTGTAAGTACCGCTAACTGAACTGTCGCTTCCTGCTTTTGTCGCACCAGTTGCATCAAGTAAAGCTTTTAACTCTACCAATAATGCTTTAACTTCAGTTTGACATTCTTCAACTAATGCGTGAGCTTCGTCTGCTGTATGACAATCAACACAACCTTCAGCCCAAATTGCATCTGCACCGTGATATACATATGTCATGCTCATGGTATGACCACCTGCCTGAGTGCCGAAAGGAGAAGCCATGTGACAAGTTACACATGCGTCAGTTAATGAAGCATGTGCAGAATTGGTGGAACTGGCGAAGCCATCGCCAACTTCAAATAATCCCATTCCTACACCGGCAATAACATTAGCTTGAGGACCATGGTGAACGCCATAACGTGTACCACTTACAGTAATTGAGTCTCCACCTGCAACTGGAAATGGCTCAACTGTACGTCCCTGGTGACAGCTTGCACAAACACTACCTTTTCCAAAATCGTGAGTAGCTGATGTGTTTCTTAAAGCAATCGCACCGGAAACTGTTAATGCCAAATCATCAGCAGTATAAGTCTCATGAATGTTGTGACAAGTGTAACAGTTCTGTGGATTTGGATTTTCGATTATTCCATTTTCGATATCGTAAGTTCCTGCTAAATTAGCCAAGAATCCTTGCGAAGTATGGCAAGTTGCGCATTCTCCTTCATTTCTTTCAAAGGCAGTTCCGATTGCATGCGTAGATGCGGCCCACTGGTTTTCTCTGGCAAAAATTACCTGATTGTCACTGTGACATTCGCTACAGGTTGCATTACCGTCAGCACCATCGGCTCCATTTGTGCCGTCTACGCCGTCAATTCCATCTTTACCAGCAGGACCCATTGGGCCTTCTTTCGTACAAGATGCCATCATAAAGGCGCAAAGGAATGATACTAGAATAAGTTTAATAATTGATCTGTGTTTCATAACAAAATTGATTAGATTTTAAATGTTGTTTTTTCCAATATTATTTTGAAGTAAAAATACACGCTAATCAAGCTCGAAATACACAAAATGGGGTGATATATACAAAGGGCGAAAGTGATTTAATGCAATCCAATAATTGATAAATGTCAATCAGCCATTTTTGCTGATTTCGATTAATGAATTTTCGTCCAATATTTCTATTGTAGAGCCCTGAGTTTTAATGATTTCCGATTCTTTAAATTGCTGCAATATACGAACCAGACTTTCCTTTGTCATGTTCGACATGTCTGCCAGGTCTTGTCTTGTTAGTGGCATCTTTAAAACATTTTCTTTTATAACATCATTTTTTAAATATAGAAGTGTATCGGCTACTCTTCCGGGCATATATTTTTGGGTGAGATTCACCATCTGTGTCAGTAAATTATTACTGCGTTTGGTGTGATGGCGCATTAATTGAATGGCAAATTCGTTATTTTCAGAAAAAAGTTTTGTTAGTCGCGCATTGTCAATTAAACAACAAGTGACGGGTGTAACTGCCGAAATGGTAAAATGTTGTACGTTTCCGTTAAATAAACCGCCACCGGTAATAAAAGATCCCTGACCAACCAATTTTACAATAAGATTCTTTCCTTTTACACCTTCTACATACAATTTTGCATAACCTTCATTTATGCAAATTACATGTGTTGAGGAAGTGTTTTGTTTGATTATAGTTTCGCCGGCTTTGTATTGTATGCGTTTTTTGTGCTCCATTAAAAAATCAAGCTCGTCTGAATTTAAACATTCAAAAATATTATGATCG
>JBNKOT010000603.1:0-8339 GCA_050294855.1 Draconibacterium sp.
TTTATTTCGCGCTTTGTAAAACGCCCGATGCATTTTTTTGGCATTCTCGGTGTTTTAATGGTATTCATCGGTTTTGCCGCTTCCATCTGGCTGGCGGTTCAAAAAATTATGGAGTTAAAAGCCGGAATTACAGGACACTTAATTACCAACAGTCCGTATTTTTATATTGCTTTAACTTCGATGATAATTGGAGCTCAGTTTTTTATGGGAGGTTTTTTAGGCGAATTAATTTCCAGAAGTGCCAGCGAAAGAAACAAATACAAAATAGAAGAAAAAACCTTCTAATCATCAGCAACAGTTATTACTAAATGATCGAAAACAAAATTCAGTTCAGAAAAAAAAGAGAATTAGGCGACATTTTATCCGACTCGTTTCAATTTATAAAACAAGAATACAAACCCATTTCATCGTTAATCATTATCTATGTTCTTCCCTTTCTCATTTTGTACGGAATTGCACAGGTTTATTTGCAAATTAAGGTGATTGGAAACATCGATCTTACTGATCAGGAAGCCTTGATGAGTAATTTTATACCGATCTACGGAAATATTTTTCTCTTCTCACTTTTTGGCATTTTTGTACAGTCTTTGCTTTTTGGAACGTACTATTCTTACGTCGAAGTTTATGTAAAAAAAGGAAAGGGAAATTTTGAACTCGATGAAATTAAAGACAAGCTTTTTTCGAACACTTTGCTCGCTCTTGGAGCTGGACTTGTTGTTTTTATCATTACCGTTTTTGGGGTGATTATGTGTATTCTGCCGGGAATTTATTTTGCCAATACATATTCGTTGGTGGTGATGATTGTAGTTTTTGAAAAGAAAGGACTTGGAAATGCGCTTACCCGATCGTGGAATCTGGTAAAATCGCAGTGGTGGAATACATTTCTTTTAAATCTGATTAGCTTGATCTTTATCTGGGTGGTCGGATTTATTTTATCCATTCCTTCAACAATAGCAGGAATCACCAGCACCATTTTGGGGCCTCAGCAAATTTCTTCCACCGATTACCCCGACTGGTTTTGGGTGCTAACCGGAGTTTCGACCATAATTACTTCGCTGCTTTGGATTATTCCCGCAACTATTCTGGCCATGCAATATTTCAATTTAGACGAAAGGCAAAATCCAACGATTCATCCAAATAACGATTCTTTGTCGTAGAAAAAAATTTTATTTTATTTTTTATTCCGTAAAAACTGACGGGACCTATCAAAACAGTAGATGTAAGCGTACATCTTGGTAATGACAGCATTGGTACATCGCGATAAAACAAAATATTTTTTCTATTTAACGTTTCGATCGATGTAACATTGGTGCATAATTATCGTCTTACCTCAAATGTTTATCAATGCATTTCGAAGTATCCCGTTCTGTTTCTTCAAAATAAAAAACCAAAAATGATTAAAACGACCAATCTATCTAAAGTATTCCGCACCGATGAAATAGAAACATGTGCACTAAACGAGGCAAACCTACACGTACAAAAAGGTGATTTTGTAGCCATAATGGGCCCGTCGGGATGCGGCAAATCGACCTTGTTAAATATTATTGGATTACTCGATAATCCCAGTACCGGAGAATATTACTTCGATGGTCGCGAAGTTGGCGCATTAAAAGAACGACAAAGAACTTTATTACGAAAAGGAAACATCGGTTTTGTCTTTCAGAGTTTTAATCTGATTGACGAATTGAGTGTTTTCGAGAATGTTGAACTTCCGCTTATTTATCTGAAATTAAAATCAAGCCAACGAAAAGAGATGGTTGAAAAAGTGTTGGAAAGAATGAAAATCAGTCATCGAAAAAAACATTTCCCCCAGCAATTATCGGGCGGTCAGCAGCAACGTGTAGCAATTGCACGCGCGGTTGTTGCTAATCCAAAACTAATCCTTGCCGATGAACCAACCGGTAACCTCGACTCAAAAAATGGTATCGAAGTAATGAACCTTTTAACCGAATTAAACCAGGAAGGAACTACAATTGTAATGGTAACTCACTCTTTACGCGACTCAGAATATGCACACCGTGTAATTAATTTGTTCGATGGAAAAATCATTACAGAATCGGTAAAAATGGAAATGACTGAAATGTTAATTTAGACTTTTTTTTATAACAATTTCAGTTAAACTGTCTGAGCAAAACAATCAATAAAACAACGATTATGGTGAAGCGAAATATAAAAATTGGCTGGAGGAATATAGTAAAGAATAAATTTTTTTCTTTTTTAAATATTTCCGGAGTTGCAATTGGATTAGCAGTTACCACACTAATTTTATTTTGGGTGGTCGACGAACTTAGTTTTGATAAATTTCATAAAAACCTCAGTCAGATTTATTCCGTTTACGAACACCAGGTTTATTCTGAAGGTCAGGATTTATATACTGGCTGCACTCCGTTTCCATTGTCGAAGGAACTCAAATCTACCTATCCTGAGATTTTAAATGCCACCACTTTTACAAGTTTGGGAGGACAACCGGTAAAATACGGGACAAAGGAATTTAAAGATATTCCGCTTAATCTTGTCGATAATGAATTTCTACATATTTTTTCCTTCGACATTCTTGAAGGTGATGCCAATGCGCTGGATGCACCGGATAAAATAATGATTACTCCTAAAATTGCCGACTTGTTTTTTAAGGGCGAATCGGCTATCGGAAAAATGTTAACCATTTATGGGAACCATACGTTTACAGTTGGCGCCGTGGTTGCTTCCCCCGGCAAACATTCATCGTTAAATTTTGATATTCTTGCTTCGATTAAAGTCGCAGAATCGCTTGGTGCCGACCTTACGAGGTGGGGAAACAACTGGCCTATGACAAATTTGCTGCTGGCAAACGATTCAAATCCAAAAGTTTTAGAAGAAAAAATTACCAACTTATTAAAAGAAAAAGGGCAGGAAAATACCAGTCTGTATCTTTTCCCATTTAAAAATACTCGACTCTATAATTACTCCGACGAAAACAACCGGATACAATACATCTATCAGTTTTTAGCCATTGCCATTATTATCGTTCTGATTGCTTCGATCAATTTTGTGAACTCATCGACTGCGAGTTCCGAAACACGACGCTCCGAAGTTGGCATTCGAAAAGTTTTGGGAGCAACAAAATCGAATCTGGCCAAGCAGTTTTTTTACGAAAAAGGACTGATGATTCTGATTAGTATTTTTATAAGTATCGTTCTGGTGTTTCTGTTCACGCCCGTTTTTAATCAACTTTCCGGAAAAACCATAACTTTTGCATTACTATCGAATAAGTATTTAATCGCGATGTTGTTTGTTGTAGTAGTTTCAACGCTGTTTTTGTCTGTTGCATATCCTTCGCTTTACATCTCGTCGTTTACTCCTACCCGTGTTTTGCAAAAATTGACAAACAGAAAAAATGGACGCATCAGCTTTCGGAGCCTGTTGGTGGTTATTCAGTTTACACTGTCGATTGTATTGGTTATTTGCACAATCGCCGTTACCGCTCAGTTAAAATACATCAACAACTACGACCTGGGTTATCAACAAGATAATCTGATCTATATTAACCTCGACGAATCAACAAAAACAAAACACGAATCTCTTGCTGCCGAGTTTAAAAATATTCCGGGAATAATTAATTTAACCAAAGCCGACAAACTTCCTTTTTACGGTGGAAATTCGTCGTGGGGATACGATTGGCAGGGTAAAGATCCTGAAAACCGGGTGCTGATTTGTTTGATGCGTGTCGATCGAAATTATTTTAAAACCATGGGGATTGAGCTCGAAGAAGGAAGAAGTTTTGCCCCAATTTACGATAAAATTAATAATGCAGAAGTCCAGCCCGCCAGAGAAGTAATATTAAACCGGGAAGCAATCCGACGAATGAAAATGACAGAACCAATCGGTAAATTTTTTGGCAGAAATGAAGATGACCGGGCATCGATTGTTGGCATTACCAAAGACTTCCATTTTGAGAACTTAAAAAGAGGAATTGAACCCATGTTAATGATTCCCCTCACCGAGAATCCCGACGTGATTATATTACGAGTTCAAGCCGAAAGTTTTACGCAAACATTAGCAACAATCAACGAAAAGTGGAAAACAATTCTTCCCGACTCAAACTGCGACATTGGATTTTTCGATCAGCAATTGGAAGACTTGTATCAATCGGAATTAAGGATTTCCGGTTTATTCAGATACTTTTCTTTTGTTGCCATTTTTATCGCTTGTATCGGATTATTCGGATTATCGGTATTTGCAATCGAACGTAAGAAAAAGGAGATTGGAATTCGAAAAGTTAATGGATCGAAAGTCATACAAATACTAACATTACTCAACAAGGATTTTATAAAATGGGTGATTATTTCCTTTGTAATCGCTTCTCCAATTGCCTGGTACACTATGAACCGATGGCTTCAGAATTTTGCCTATAAAACCACGCTTGAGTGGTGGATATTTCTTACATCCGGGTTACTGGCGGTTGTCATTGCCTTATTAACGGTAAGCTGGCAAAGCTGGAAAGCTGCTACTAAAAATCCAGTTGAAGCACTCCGGTATGAATAAATACAGGGGAGAGCATAAGGAAGCCCGAGGCAAAGCCGCGAGGATTTCTTTTGATTAAAACAGTTTTAAGAAAAATAATCTAAAAATCAAATCGTCCGTCTTGCTTCAATGCTTCTTTTGTTGAATTATAATCTTCAATCAGATTTTTCATGATCTCCTTAACCGGCAAAATTTCACGTAGTTGAGCAGAAACCTGCCCGATTTCTAATTCACCTTCCTCCAAATCGCCTTGGAACATTCCTTTTTTTGCTCGTCCTTTTCCGAGCAGCTGCATCATTTCCAAGCTAGATTTTCCTTGTTTTTCAGCTGCATCAACTTCATCGAAAAATTGGTTTTTGATTAATCGGGTGGGCGCTAATTTTTTTAAAGCCAGTTTTGTACCACCTTCGGGCAATGTTGTTACCAGCTTTTTAAAATCGGGGTGTCCCGACGATTCTTCCGAAACAGCAAAAACAGTACCGATCTGCACACCATCGGCTCCAAGCGCCATAGCCGCCAACATTGCTTTTCCCGAACCAATTCCACCGGCTGCCAGAAGCGGCAAATTAGTAGCTTTTCGTCCCCCTGGAATTAATGCCAGCGTGGTCGTTTCCTCTCTCCCATTGTGTCCGCCGGCTTCGAAACCTTCGGCCACAATTGCATCCACTCCGGCATCTTCGCATTTTGTGGCAAAAAACGAACTCGAAACAACATGAGCTACTTTTATTCCACGTTCTTTTAACCAGCCGGTCCATTTTTTAGGACTCCCTGCCGAAGTAAAAACAATTGGTACATTTTGCCGAACGATAATTTCCATCAGTTTTTCGGTTTCGGGATACAAAAGCGGAACATTTACGCCAAAAGGTTTTGAAGTAGCTATTTTGGTTTTTACAATGTGTTCTTCCAACGTCTCCGGATGCATCGATCCGGCGCCAATCAATCCAAGTCCTCCTGCATTACTTACTGCCGATGCCAGTTCCCAGCCTGAGCACCAAACCATTCCTCCCTGAATAACGGGATATTTTATATTGAATAATTCACAAATTCTATTCATTGCTTTTTTCCTTTGATCATTTTAAAAACAGAGGTATAAAGATGGGCAATCTTCTGCGTATCAAAGATTCTTTTCAAAGTCATGAAGATAATTAACAATTATTTTTCGGCATGAATGTTTTCTTCCAAAAGAGTCACCAACATTTCTTTCGAAATACGCCGTTTAATCTCGCCTTTTTTTGCAAACGAAATCGAACCACGTTCTTCGGAAACAATAATACAGGTTGCATCGGTACCTTCGGTAATTCCGACAGCCGCACGGTGTCGCAAGCCAAGTGCTTTGTCCAGTTCTTTTTGTGTAAGTGGAAGAATGCATCCGGCAGCCGAAATTTTGTTGCCGTTTATAATCACTGCTCCGTCGTGTAAAGGCGAATTTTTAAAGAAAATAGTCCGAATCAATGAAGCCGAAATTTTGGCATTTAGCTTTTCGCCGGTAATAACCTGATCGTTTAATTCAGAATTTCCTGCAAGTACAATTAATGCTCCTGTTTTCGATTTTCCCATTGCCACACAAGCTTCAACCAAACTTTCGATTTGCTCGTGATTGATCGATTTTACTTTGGCTGTGCCAAATAATTTATCGATCGACAAAACACGATTCACATTATAGTTTGTACCAATATACAAAAGGAATTTCCGAATCTCAGGGTGAAAAACAACGATTAGTGCCAACACACCGACTCCAATAAATGATCCCATTATCGACTCGAGCAATTGCATGTCTAGCGCTCTGACAATCAGCCATAACAAATACAGCGAAAACATGCCAATTACAATATTAAAGGCAACGGTACCTTTTATCAAACGATAAAGTTGGTAGAGCAAAATTGCCACCAAAAGAATATCGAGAATATCGAGAAAACGTATTGTAATAAAAGTCAGCATTATTTAATAGTTGCTTTAATTTCACAAAAAATCTTCACGGCTTCAACCGCTTCCTTTGCATCGTGAACACGCAAAATATCGGCCCCGCCCATTAATGCCAAAGTATTTGCAACGGTTGTTCCGTTTAATGCTTTTTCGGGCGAACTTTCCAAAGCCTTCCAAATCATCGACTTGCGGCTGATTCCTGCCATTACCGGCAGCTGAAAAACTTTAAAAGAATCCAATCGATTGAGTAACTCAAAATTATTTTCCATTGTTTTTCCAAAACCAAATCCAGGATCGATAATGATGTCTTCCACGCCAAGTTTTGTTAATCTTTTCACCCGTTCACTCAAATAACTCGAAATGTCTTTGATCAGGTCGTCGTACTGCGGATCTTCCTGCATGTCTTGCGGTGTTCCCTGAATGTGCGACAAAATATATGGAACTTTCATTTTTCCGATGGTTTCAAACATTTTCGAATCCAGCGAACCTCCGGAAATATCGTTAACGATGATCGGACCAATTTCGTCGATTACACGAACCGCCACCCACGAACGAAATGTATCGATCGAAATCGGGATTTCAGGGAAACTGTTTCGAATGGCCTGAACTGCCGGCAACAAACGTCCTAATTCTATTTTTGTCGAAATAATTTTTGATCCTGGTCGGGTTGAAACCGCACCAATATCGAGAATTCTGGCACCGTCGTTTATCATTTTCTCCACCGATGAAAGCAAAACTTTTTCGTCTTCCATTCTGCCTCCGTCGTAGAAAGAATCGGGTGTAACATTAATAATGCCCATCACAATTGGCACAGCTAAATCAATTGATCTTTCACCAAGATTTATTGTACTTTTCCGTTTAAGAAATTTACCCGCCGATTGTGTAATCAACATTCGTTTAAAGCTTTAATGTTTAACATTTCGTTAACCACAAATGTAAAATAAAACCACGCAAAATTCTCAATTTTTAATACTTTTATGCCCCAATATGTCAAATGATCATTGTAATTTATTAGTACGAAATTCAAACGATTAGCAGCGAAGTAAGTTTAGCATGGAAAAAACAAATCAACAATACGATCAGGTAATTACAATTTGCCGCACTATTTTCTCAAAAAAAATGACCGACTACGGAACTGCGTGGAGAATTTTACGCACCACTTCGTTAACCGATCAGATTTATATTAAAGCGCAACGCATCAGAAGTATCGAAGAAAAAGGCGTTACAAAAGTCGACGAAGGCGTAAAACCCGAGTTTATCGGAATTATAAACTACTGCATCATGGGATTAATTCAATTGGAGTTGGGTTCGTCAGATCAGGAACTTGAAGGGGAAGAAACATTAAAACTTTACGATACTTACTTTCAGCAGGCAAAATCGTTGATGATGGCAAAAAACCACGATTACGGCGAGGCCTGGCGAAACATGCGCGTGAGTTCGTATACCGATTTAATTCTGATGAAGCTAAAACGCACCAAACAAATCGAAGACAATCAGGGACAAACAATTATATCTGAAGGCATCGACGCCAATTATCTCGACATGATCAATTACGCTGTTTTTGCCATGATTAAAATCGAATTTGAAGACGAAGCTTAATCCATTATATGAATTTTATAAAACATCTGGCACGAATTATTTTCGGAATCACTTTTATTTTTTCGGGATTTGTAAAAGGAATCGACCCCTTTGGATCGGCTTACAAATTTACCGATTACTTTAATGCAATGGGTTTGGAATGGTTGCTTTGGGCGGCTTTTCCTCTTGGAGTTTTGCTGGCATTTGCAGAGTTTGCCATTGGAGTTGTGTTTCTTTTTAACTGGTCGCTTCGAATTTTTTCGTGGTTCGGATTGCTTTTTATGGGATTCTTTTTGCCGTTAACACTTTGGATTGCCATCAAAAACCCGGTGACCGAC
>JBNKOT010000604.1:0-7083 GCA_050294855.1 Draconibacterium sp.
TTTTCCAAATGCTTCGGTTTTTGCAACAACATTGCGCGAAGTAGTAAGTGTGAACGAACATCTTTGGGGAGCAATAATGTTAGAAGGAGAGAACTGGCATGTGGTTGAACCAAGAATGATACATGTGCTCGACCGTATTGGTGGAGGCGATGGTTTTGTTGGGGGGATGCTCTACGGAATATTAAAAAGCTGGGATGCCGAAAAATGGCCACAATTTGGCTGGGCAACTGGTGCTTTGGCTACCACTTTTTTAACAGATTATGCACAACCGGCTGACGAAGAGCAGGTTTGGAGCATTTGGGGTGGAAACGCCCGTGTAAAAAGATAACTCCGTAAAACCTTTCGTAGAGATTTTAAAGAGTTGAGATCCGCGGCTTGATGTCGGGGGACTTTTATATTCATCATCAAAATTACATATGATTTACTTTGAAAAAGGATCGATAAATACTTCGCTTTCAGCACAAGACTTGAAAGACGGGATGTTTGAAGCGCTAAAAAATATTGGAGAGAAACAAAAAGTACTGGCAGTACCACCCGATTATACAAGACTTCCGTCGCGTGCCGGCGAGTTAACAGAATTCAGCTGGGAATATTTTGGTAAGAAACTCACCGATGTTCTTCCGGCTTTGGGCACACACACACCTATGACCGATGATCAGATCAGTCATATGTTTGGAAAAGTTCCGCGGAGCATATTTCGCGATCACGACTGGCGAAACGATGTGGTAACGCTTGGTACCGTTCCTGCTGAATTTGTAAAAGAGGTTTCTGAAGGTGCCTGCGATTACACCTGGCCGGCCCAGGTCAATAAATTATTGATCGAAGGTAATTTCGATCTCATTTTATCGATCGGGCAAGTTGTCCCGCACGAAGTGGTTGGAATGGCCAATTACAACAAAAATATTTTTGTTGGCACAGGTGGTTCCGAAGGAATCAATAAAAGTCATTATATTGGTGCTGCATACGGAATGGAAAAAATGATGGGCCGGGCCGATACTCCGGTTCGGAAAGTCTTTAATTATGCTTCCGATCATTTTTCAAATCATTTGCCAATTGTATATGTACAAACAGTGGTGGGACTGAACAAAAATGGAAAGTTACAAACGTACGGACTTTTTATTGGCGACGATTTTAGTGTTTTCGACAGAGCAGCAAAACTTTCGCTTCAGGTTAATTTCGAAATGTTGGACAAACCGCTAAAAAAGGTTGTGGTTTGGCTCGATCCGACCGAATTTAAAAGCACCTGGCTGGGGAACAAAAGTGTGTATCGCACAAGAATGGCCTTGGCCGATAAAGGCGAATTAATTGTGTTGGCACCTGCATTAAAAGAATTTGGCGAAGACAAACAAATCGATAAGCTGATTAGAAAATACGGCTATTTCGGAACGCCACATACTTTAAAAATGGTGAAAGAAAACGAAGATCTTCAAAATAATTTGGGTGCTGCTGCTCACTTAATTCATGGTTCGTCGGAAGGACGATTCAGTATTACGTACTGCCCCGGAAAAGAAAAAGAAAACCTCACAAAGGAAGAAATTGAAAGTGTTGGTTTTATTTATGCCGATTTCGATGAAGTAACTTCAAAATACAATCCGGAGACCTTAAAAGAGGGTTACAATACAATGCCCGATGGAGAAGAAATATTTTATATCTCAAATCCCGCGCTGGGTTTATGGGCCTTTAAAGATCGGTTTGAATATTAACGATACAAATGGAAACAAAACATACCTTGTTTTTTAAGAATACAAATGAAAAAATCTGAATCCATAAACTGGGGAATTATCGGAGTCGGTAATGTTACCGAAGTAAAAAGCGGACCCGCATTTTACAGAACTGAACATTCCAACCTTTATGCCGTAATGCGCCGAAATGCAGAAAAGGCAGCTGATTTTGCCAAACGTCATAAGGTTCAAAAGTGGTATTCAAATGCTTCAGAATTAATCAATGATACAAATGTTAATGCTGTTTACATTGCTACCCCACCCGATTCTCATGCAAATTATGCCATAGAAGCTATGCGGGCCGGCAAACCGGTTTATGTCGAAAAACCGATGGCGCGGAATCATGCCGAGTGTCTTGAAATGATCAAGGTGTCGGAAGAAACAAAAATGCCCTTGTGGGTAGCTTATTATCGTAGAACTTTACCGGCGTTTTTAAAAGCAAAAGATATTATTGAAAAAGGAGAGATTGGAAAAACTCTTGTGGTTGATATAAAACTGTATAAACAAGCAGAAGAGCGAAATCAAACAAAAGAAGAAATGCACTGGCATGTTTTTCCTGAAATATCGGGAGCCGGCCACTTTTTCGATTTAGCTTCGCATCAGTTCGATTATCTCGATTTTGTTTTTGGCCCGGTAAAATCGGTTTCTGGTCATGCCAAAAATCAGGCAGATTTGTATCCTGCAGAAGACACGGTTTCTGCGTCGTGGACACACGAGTCGGGAATTATCGGAACAGGAAGCTGGTGTTTTGTTGTCGACAAAAATTCGGAAGAAGATCGAATTGAAATTATCGGAGAAAAAGGAAAAATTACTTTGCCTTGTTTTTCTCCCGGAAATTTAATTCTTGAAAATGCTGAAGGCAAAACCGAAATGGAATTTGAAAATCCGCAGCACATTTCAAGTAGGCTCGTTCAACAATTGGTTGATGAACTTCGGGGAGGGCAAAAATGTGTTAGCACAGGCGTTTCAGCTGCCAGAACCAGTTGGGTTTTAGATGAAGTGGTGAAAAATTATTATAAGAAATGAGATGAAGTTGAGATTCAAAGTTATTTATGTAAATTATTGTTTCAATCAATAAATGCCGAGATACTGATGAATATTTCAAAATTCAATCGAATAGAGATCTATTACAATGAAAATAATTATAGACAATAAAATACCTTATATAAAAGGAGCGCTCGAGGTTTTTGCTGAAGTCATTTATTTACCAGGAAATCAAACCACAAAGGAGATAGTAAAAGATGCCGATGCAATAATTACCCGAACCCGAACCATTTGCGATAAAGAATTGCTCGAAGGTTCTACCGTGAAATTTATTGCAACTGCAACCATTGGTTTCGACCACATCGATACCGATTATTGCAAAAATGCCGGAATCGAATGGACAAATGCTCCGGGTTGTAATGCCGAAAGTGTAAATCAGTACATCGCTTCTGCACTGTTTTCGTGGTCGATGCGCAAAAGAACCGATTTTAAAGACAAAACAATCGGCATTGTTGGTGTTGGACAAGTGGGATCAAGAATTGCAAAAACCTGCGAAATTTTAGGAATGAAAGTGCTGCTGAACGATCCTCCAAGAGAAAGAATCGAAGGCGCTGAAAAATTTGTTTCCTTAAACAAAATTCAGGAAGAAGCAGATATCATCACTTTTCATGTGCCTTTATATCTTTCGGGCCAGGACGCTACTTTTCATATGGTTAACGAAAATTTCCTTCAGAATTTAAAAAAGCAGCCGCTGATTATTAATTCCTGCCGCGGAGAAGTTTTTGATTCCGAAGCAGTTTATAATGCACGCGAAGCAAACGACATTTCCGGATTGGTAATCGACTGTTGGGAAAACGAACCCGAGCTGGACATGGATTTATTAAATCTTGTTGATTTTGGAACGCCACACATTGCAGGTTATTCAAAAGATGGAAAAGCAAACGGAACAAAAATGAGTGTTCAGGCAGTCAGTCGGTTTTTCAAATTAGGAATCGACAATTGGAAACCGGAAAATGTTGAAGCCCCTGAGAATCCCATAATTGAAATCGATGGTGACCAACGACGCGAATATTCAATTCTTGCTGAAGCCGCATTAACAACATACGACATCGAAAACGATGACGACGATTTACGCGAAGCGCCGCATACTTTCGAACAGCTTCGTGGAGATTATCCGGTGAGAAGAGAATTTGATTCGTTTACAATCAGAGCAAAAAATGTAAAAGCAGAAACTTTACATAAATTAGAACTTCTAGGATTTAATATCGAAAACTAGAATTTAAATGCAGAATAATGGAGGAAATAAATGTTTCGAGGCTCCTGCTTCGTAACTTTGCAGAATGAAATAAGAAAAAACAAATTATTAATAATATCAAAAATGAAAAAATTAGCAGACATTGGATTGATAGGATTGGCGGTGATGGGAGAAAACCTTGTGTTAAATATGGAAAGCAAAGGTTTTACGGTTGGTGTTTTTAACCGTACTGTTGCAAAAGTCGACAGCTTTATGGAAGGTCGCGGAAAAGGTAAAAACTTTATTGGAGCACATTCTATTGAAGAACTTTGTGCATCGTTGGAAAAACCGCGTAAAGTAATGATGCTCGTAAAAGCCGGAAAACCGGTTGATGACTTTATTGAATTGATTATTCCACACTTGGAGCCGGGAGATATTATCATCGACGGTGGAAATTCACATTTTCCCGACACGATTCGTAGAGCAAAATATGTTGAAAGCAAAGGTTTGTTATTCATTGGAACCGGTGTTTCTGGTGGCGAAGAAGGAGCACTTTTAGGTCCTTCTATAATGCCCGGAGGTTCTCCGGCTGCATGGCCCGCAGTGAAAGATATTTTCCAGGCTATTTCGGCAAAAGTAGAAGACGGTTCGCCTTGTTGCGACTGGGTTGGCGAAGGCGGTGCCGGGCATTTTGTAAAAATGGTGCACAACGGAATTGAATACGGCGACATGCAAATCATTACCGAAGCTTATCAGTTAATGAAAGAATTGCTTGGTATGAGCAACGACGAAATGCATGAAGTTTTTAAAGAATGGAACAAAGGAATTTTAGACAGTTACCTGATTGAAATTACCCGCGATATACTTGGTTATAAAGACGAAAATGGCGAAGAAACGGTTGAAATGATTTTGGACACAGCCGGACAAAAAGGAACCGGAAAATGGACTGGAATTTCGGCGCTCGATCTTGGAATTCCGTTAACCTTAATCGGCGAGTCGGTATTTGCACGTTGTTTGTCGGCACAAAAAGATTTACGGGTTCAGGCTTCAAAAGTAATTAATGGACCAAAACCAGAATTTAAAGGCGATAAAAAACAATTTGTAAACGATATTATGAGTGCACTTTTAGGTGCTAAAATTATTTCGTATGCACAAGGCTACAACCTGATGATGGAAGCTGCAAAAGAATACGGATGGACATTAAACTACGGTGGTATTGCTTTAATGTGGCGCGGTGGTTGTATCATCCGTTCAGTATTTTTAGCCGACATTAAAAAGGCATTCGATAAAAATCCGGCATTACCAAATTTATTGCTCGACCCATTCTTTAAAGGAAAAGTGGAAGAAGCACAAGCCGGCTGGAGAAATGTTTGTGCAACTGCTCTTTCAAACGGAGTACCTGTTCCTGCATTAACTTCAGCATTGTGTTATTTCGATGGTTTCCGAAGCGAAAGATTGCCAGCGAACCTGTTACAGGCACAACGCGATTATTTTGGTGCACATACCTACGAAAGAATAGATAAACCACGTGGAGAATTTTTCCATACCAATTGGACCGGCCGAGGTGGAGATACCTCGTCTTCTACCTACGAAGTTTAGGAACGAAGTATTCAACAGCTAACTATTTGAACAATTTAGTACTCTGCTGAATTGCTAAAAAATAAAAGAACCGTTCTCTCTATTCTCACTATAGAAAGAACGGTTCTTTTTTTACCGCTGAATTGCTAAAGATCCTGTAAATTTATCATCGCTTTAATTGCGCCATCTTTATAACCTTCAACAATATCGAAAGCCACTGCCGTTTCTTCCAAAGTAAATTGATGCGTAACTATTTGTTCAACATCAATTTTTCCTGAAACCACCAATTCGATTGCTTCCTCAACACAATGGTTCTGACGCCGCACATTAATAACTGTCAACTCTTTCCGACGCATTAAATCCATATTAAAAGTATACTGCGCTTCAGGCGGAATTCCAACCAAAACCAATTTGCCTCCGGGTTTTAAAACTTTTATGGCGTTTGTTACGGCAGCCTGCTCACCACTTGCTTCAAAAACTACATCGAGCAAATACGCTTCATTAGCCTGAATAATTTCCTCTACGTTTTGAGTATTTGGATCGATCATATATTGAGCGCCAATTTCTTTTGCTTTGTTTCTTCTGTATTCAAGCGGTTCAATTATTCCAATGTTTTTTATTCCGTCTGCCAGCAATTTCATCAGCACGCTTAAACCGATCGGACCAGCACCAAAAATTCCCACAGAGTTTGAGCGATTTTCGATTTTAGCCAGTTTTACAGTATAAACACCAATGGTTAAAGGTTCGATTAATGCAGCCTGAACAGCATTTAATTTATTGGTAATAGGAAAACAGGTAAAATCGGGCATTACAATAAATTCAGCCAAACAACCGTCTAATTGTCCGGGGCAACCCAAAAATTTGTTATTCCGGCAAGTGTGCGGCCGGCCGGCTTTGCACTGATCGCACTCGCCACAATGCACCGAAGGATCGACAACAACCAAATCGCCAACTTGCACATTTTCAACCTTCTCTCCCACTTCTGTTATTATTCCCGAACATTCGTGGCCAACCGGAAAAGGATATTCTACAACCTGCGTTCCTATTTTTCCTTCAGAATAATAATGAATATCTGATCCACAAACTCCAATTGTTTTTAGTTTTATTCTTACCTCGTTTGCGTTTAGAATCTCTGGAACGTCTTTTTCCACCAGTGCCATTTTTTTAATTCCGGTAAGTACGATTTGTTTCATTTTATTGTTTTTTGTAAAAAACTGCAGGTAATATTTAATTCAAATTTCAAGTTGGCTTCAATCAGAATTCAAATAATCAATCACATTATTTCGGAAATATCGAAACCAAATTCGAATACATTTATCATTCAAAATTATGTTGAAAGAATATTTAAATGAATCAAATATAGATTAATTGTGTTTTAAAAATGGTGGAAAAATGGTGGAATGTACAACGATATCAAAAAATGACATTTGTCACTTATATGTCATTTAGAGTTGTTTGGAATAAATGAAAAAAATATTCGAAAACTACCAAAATATATTTTACAGCATAAACCAACTTCTTTTTTCCTCACAATCAACAAGTTAAAATTTTTATATTTTTTGATTT
>JBNKOT010000605.1:0-19901 GCA_050294855.1 Draconibacterium sp.
GATTTGAAAAATAAAAGAATCAGGACACCACTCGATCCCGACATTACTTTTTCCGACGACCCGCTTCGAATGCTGCGTGCCATTCGTTTTGCCACGCAATTAAATTTTATCATTCAAACCGAAACCTTAAAATCGATTGCAAAAAACTGCGAAAGAATTAAAATCATTTCAGGCGAAAGAATCATCGACGAACTGAATAAAATAATGATGTCGCCAAAACCTTCTGTTGGATGGAAATTGCTCGAAGAAACCGGACTTTTAAAAATCATTTTCCCCGAGCTTCAAAACATGAAAGGTGTCGATAAAGTGGAAGGAATCGGACACAAAGACAATTTCTATCATACCTTAAAAGTATTAGACAACATCGTCCCGAATACCAATAATCTTTGGTTACGTTGGTCGGCTTTGCTCCACGACATTGCCAAACCTGCCACAAAAAAATTCATTAAAGGACAGGGCTGGACTTTTCATGCACACAATTTTGTGGGCGTAAAAATGGTACCGCGCATTTTTAAACGAATGAAATTGCCACTGAACGAAAAAATGAAATACGTTCAGAAAATGGTGGGTTTACACATGCGCCCGATTGTTTTATCGGAAGACGTAGTTACTGATTCGGCAGTACGTCGTTTATTGTTTGAAGCCAGCGACGACATCGACGATCTGATGACACTTTGTGAAGCTGATATCACCTCAAAAAACGAAGTGAAAGTAAAACGCTATCTGAAAAATTTCCAGTTGGTTCGCCAGAAATTAAAGGAAATTGAGGAGAAAGATGCCGTCAGGAATTTTCAGCCACCGGTTGATGGCGAACTGATTATGAAAACATTTAATCTTCAACCTTGTAAGGAGGTTGGAATTATAAAAGATGCCATAAAAGACGCCATTCTCGACGGTGTAATTCATAATAATTACGAAGAAGCTTATGAATTTATGATGCAAAAAGCAGCCGAGCTTGGATTAAAAAAAAGCGACTAATTATTTTTTTTGAAGTTGAAGTAAAACCGGTAAATGGTCGCTAAAACCGCCCAGATATTGATATCCGTAATACGTACGTTTTGGTTTTTGTCCGCCATATTTTTCATCCTTTTCAAATAAAAATGGGAAGCTTATTATTGACGCATTTTCAGCTTTTGCTAAATAACCCGATCCGGAGTTTAACAAGTACCCGCTAACAATAATCTGATCGAAAACCGACCATTGCGATTGAAACTTTAGTGTTCCTGAATTCTCCGACATCCAGGGATAAGAAAGGTTGTAAAGTGCTTTATTTTCAATTTCATTCTCCACTTTTTTTGCTGCCAAAGTTTGCTGAATACTTTCGTTGGTGGGTTGATCGTTAAAATCGCCAACGATAATAATTTTAGGATTTGAATACAATTCAAACAAAGCATTAACTTTTTGTCGTAAGGTTTGCGCGGCCAGCATTCTGTCGGCTTTTGTTTCGAGCATCCCGGAATACCTCGACGGCCAGTGATTAACAAAAATATGAAGTGTATCGGTTTCGCCAACAATACCAGACAGATAGAGAATTTCTCTTGTCGCAATAACCGCATCGTTTTTATCCTTCAAAGGAAAATAATTGTAGGTAATCGGAACAAACTGCTGTGGATTGTACAAAACGGCAACTTCGGTTCCACGATGATCGGGAGATTCTTTATGAATAATTTTGTATTGCTTCGATCTTAAAGGAGAGTCGTTTTTGAGTTTTTCGAGTACGTATTTATTTTCAACTTCACACAAGGCCACCAGCGCCGGTAAATCCCATCCGGCTGAACTTAAAATCACTTTTGAAATATTCTGTAACTTTTGATTTAGTTTTTGATTGGTCCAGTATTTTTCGCCTTTGTGCGTATATTCATCATCCTCGGTTTCAGGATTATTTTTTGTATCGAATAAATTCTCGACGTTGTAAAATAAAATAGAAAACTGTTCGGTATTTTTTTGTGAGAAGGAGGAAATACTGATTAAAATAAAAAGGACTCCGAAGAAAGTCCTATTCCTCATCTTTCTTTTCGATTCGTTCGTAGGCTCCTAAATCCGGACCATCGTCCGATAGACGATCTTTAAATAGAATATCAAGCGGAAATTGTTTTCCGTATTCCAGTTTTCCAACATCTTTTGCCGGCGACAAACTATCCAAAGCAAAATCGTATTTATCATAAGGATCAACAAATAAAGGATCGTAATCGGGTCCTTTCCAAATATTAATATAGTGATCTTTATTGGAAGTGTCCGTGGTGTCAGGAATTTGAAGAATACAATGATCGAATAAATAATTAAATGCATTTTCTTCGTTGTTTCCCAACTCAATTTCTTTTGCAATATTTCCGTAAATAATACTGTTCCTAAAAGTTGCCTTTTCTAAATCGCCATTATAGGTAACTTTCGTTCCATCGCCTCCGGTTAGCACCAGCACATTCGAAATAACCACCGATGCAGAGGATCGGGCAGTACTCGAATAATTCCCCCAATAGTTAGCAATGGTAGAATGGTAGAATTCGTATTCGCCTCCAACTAAAAGGGCAACTGTATAAAAGCCACAATTTACAATAACATTGTTGTACGCGTAAATTTTAGATTTCATTGCAAATAAACCCGAATACGCCATGTTTCTTATTTGCGAATTGGTAAATCGGGTGGATGCATATCCTTCGTTTTCGATAGTACCAACCTGTAATCCTATATTTGCGTTTTTAATCGTACAGAAATTAAATATATTGTCGTGAGAACCGGAATACAGCACAATTCCATTCCACTGATCGGGAATGTCTTTGTATGCCTCTTCAAGCCGGTCTGCCAAAAATGAAATCGGCTCCTGAAATGTTCCATCGGCAATAATTTGTCCCTTTACATACAAACCTGCTCCTTTGTGAAAAAAGATTTTTGCACCGGGTTCGATCGTAAGTACCGATGTACTGTCGACATAAGCATAATCGTAAACCAAATACGGCTTGTCTGCAGTCCAGGTCGTAGTTTCCAACCGCTTTGCTTTTATCAGGTGAAAATCCTGACCGTAAGCAATTAGATTTATGTCCTGAATATTTGCGTTTGTTGTAAATTCGATCGAATCCTGCACAACCATTGGTAAATTCTGCCCGTTAGGATCGATTGTAACCTCCACAAAAATGTAAATGCTGTCGCGGGCCGGAACTTCTACTTCATACACTTCATTACCGGTTTCTCCATTTATGTTTAATCTGAAATTTGAAAATTCTCCCCCTGCCAAACGAATTCGTGAAATCAGAACACTTTCGTCGTACGGATTTCGAACTGTAAAATGCTGAGTAGTAGAACCAATCGTGGTGAATATGGTATCGAAAGTAATGGTATCGGCTGAAAATTGAAGTTGAGCATCGGTTGAGGTCATATATCCATCGTCTTCGCATGAAAATAGTGCGAAAAATAGTGCAACTACTGCCAGTATTTGAAGTAGATATTTAACCAATTTAATAACTATTTTAATTAATAACGGGAATCCTCAACGCTTATTTTCTACAAATATAAAAAATCAATTTACAAATTTTAACATTTATTTACAATCATTAGTTTTTAACAACATTTTTCTTCGAAATTGATAGTAAACCAACCATTGTGATTAGACCATTTAAAATTAAAAGTTCGAATCCAAATTGATAACCGTTAAAAAGAATTTCGGAATTCGACGATATAATGTAACAAATCACAGGTGCTGCAACTCCAATAACCGGTACCCATTTATCCATCACTTTTCGTTTTGAATACATCCCAAAAACAAACAATCCCAGGATTGGACCATAGGTATAACCCGCCACTTTAAATACGGCCACAACAATACTTTCGTTATTAATTGCCCTAAAAAATAAAATCACAAGTGCGAGTAAAACCGAAAACATCAGATGCGACCACTTTTTTATTTTTTGTTTTTTCTTTTCGTCATATTGATCTATTTTCAAAAAATCGACACTGAACGAAGTAGTTAATGCGGTTAAAGCCGAATCGGCACTCGAATAGGCAGCGGCAGTAATTCCCAGTAAAAATGCAATTCCAACCGGCAGTCCGAAATAATTTAAAGCCAGCATCGGGTATAAATCGTCTGAATTTGCAGGAATAGCAATGCCCATTTTATTAGCGTACATATACAACATTACCCCCAAACTCATAAAAAGTACCACGGTTAGTAAAAAGGAAAAACTAAAAACCATCATATTTTTCTGTGCTTCCTTTTTATTTTTGCAAGTTAAGTTTTTCTGCATCATGTCTTGGTCCATGCCAACCATTACAATGGTGATAAACATGCCTGCAATAAATTGTTTAAAAAAATTATTTCCCGATCGCCAGTCCCAGAAAAATAATTTCGAATTGGGGTCTGCATTAACTTCTTTAATCAATTCAAAACCACTAAAATCTAAACTTCGTGAAATGGCAATTATCGTAAAAACTACTGCACTTATTAAAAATAAAGTTTGCAAAGTATCAGTCCAAACAATTGTTTTAATTCCTCCCCGATAGGTATAAACCCAAATGAGTGCTATGGTAACTACTACAGTCAACGAAAATGGAATATTAAAGGCATCGAAAAAGGCAAGTTGCAAAACACCGGCAACCAGGTACAAACGAAAAGCAGCTCCAATTAATTTTGAAATCAGAAAAAAGAACGAACCGGTTTTGTATGATTTTGTACCAAAACGCTGATCCAAAAAAGAATAAATCGAAACCAGATTTAATTTATAATAGAGTGGCAGTAAAATTCCTGCCACAAACCAGTATCCAACAATGTTTCCAAGAACAAACTGGAGATACGAAAAGGCAGTATTTCCAACTTCGCCGGGCACCGAAATAAAAGTAACGCCCGACAGTGTGGCGCCCACCATTCCAAAAGCAACCAAATACCAAGGCGATTTTCGGTTCGCAGTAAAAAACGCCTGAGTATCGGCATTTCGCGAAGTAATCCACGAAATTCCCATCAACACAAAAAAGTAAGCTAAAACAATTCCTAGTACTAAATACGGATTCATAGTTTAATCTTCAAAATCGGGATACAACAAATATTTTTTTCGAAGCGTTTTGTAGTTTTCAAGTGCCGGATTCCAGCTTCTGAAAATTTCAGCTTCGTTTTTTCCTGCGCGAATTTGCTGAATCAAATCATCGGTTCCGGCCAGCTGATTCAACCAATTTTCACGTGTTAAAAATTCATTTTTATTTTTATATTTCGAATAAAATTCAAGAAAAAACTGAAGAGTAAACTCTGGAATTTCCTTCAATTCTCTTAAATCAATTCCATAACATTTTTTATTCTTGTTTAACGGATTTATCGCAACTCCGGGAATACTTTTGGGTGTAAACTGAAATTCGCCAAGTTCGGGTTTTACTCCACCCAAAACCTGAAACGGGAAATCTGTTCCGCGGCCTACACTCACACTTGTTGCTTCAAAAAAACAAAGCGAGGGATACAAACGAACCGACAAATAATTGGGTAAATTGGGCGATGGACTTATTGGCAAATCGTATTTATCTAAATGACTGTAATTGTCAACTTTTATAACTTTCAAATTGCACTTTACTTTGTTTTCGAGCCACTTTTCTCCATTGATCATTTGTGCCAGTTCGCCCACTGTTAAACCATGAACAACCGGGATTGTGTGCATGCCCACAAACGATTGATATTTCTTTTCCAAAATCGGGCCGGCAACATAATCGCCATTCGGATTTGGCCGGTCTAAAATAAGCAGCGGAACACCAAATTCGGCACAGGCTTCCATTACCAAATGCATGGTAGAAATGTAAGTGTAAAACCGGCAGCCAACATCCTGAATATCAAAAATCACAACATCCAGATTTGTGAGCTGCTCCTGTGTTGGTTTTTTTGTTTTTCCGTACAAAGAAAATACGGGAATTCCGGTTTTAATATCAACGCCGTCTGCAATTTCTGCACCAGCCGAAGCATCGCCACGGAATCCATGTTCAGGTGCAAAAATTTTTTTTACATCGATATTTTTGCTGATTAAAAAATCAACCAAATGAATTTCCCCGGCCGTAGAAGTATGATTTACAACCAGTCCAACATTTTTATTTTCGAGGAAATGTAAATATTTATCGGGCTGATCTGCACCAGGCACTATTTTGTCGATTTGTGATTTTGAACAAAACGAAAGAGAAATGAATAGAAATACTAGTCCGACAAACTTTATCATGATTTTAAAATCGTTACTTTTGCTTGCGAAAATACCAATTGCAATGGCCATTAAAGAATTAAATACATAAAAATTGGTACTATTTTAAAAAGCTAAAACAAAATGAAGAAATTTCATAAAATAATTGTTCTACTTGTACTTTTTCTTTTAGTGCAAAATATTGTTATAAAAGCACAAAACCAACCTTTTTTGAAATTTATGGACGACGCGTGGGTGAACGAACAACTCGAGTCGCTAACCATGGAAGAAAAAATTGCACAGCTGTTAATGGTTCCCGTTTATCCGAAACTCGACGAAGAAAGAAAGGCAAAAGCACTGGAAGCAGTTGCGAAGTGGAAGATCGGCGGAATTCTGGTCATGCAGGGAACACCAACAAAAACCGTGAAATGGATCAACGAATTTCAAAACAAGTCGGAGTTGCCGCTTTTGGTGGCAATTGATGGCGAGTGGGGAGCTGCAATGCGCATCGACAGCGTTTTAAAATTTCCATATGCACAGGCAATTGGTGCGGTTTCCGATTCTACTTTTATTTATGAAATGGGCCGCGACATGGGACAGCAATTAAAAGAAATGGGAATCCAGATGAATTTTGCTCCGGTTGCCGATGTCAACACAAATCCGGCGAATCCGGTTATAAATTTCCGCTCGTTTGGTGAAGACAAAAAAAACGTCGCCAACCGGGCGTGGTGGGTAGCAAAAGGAATGCAGGACGAAGGAATTATTGCCGTTGCAAAACATTTTCCCGGCCACGGCGACACCGATACCGACTCGCACAAAACACTTCCGTACTTAAAACATTCGAAAAAAAGAATGGATGAAATCGAAACTTATCCGTTCCGATACATGTCGGCAAAAGGAATTAGCGGAATTATGTCGGCTCATTTAAATGTTCCTTCGCTTGACGAAACCGAAACACCATCGTCGCTGTCTTCAAAAATAATTATTGACTATTTAAAGGGCGAAATTGGGTTTAAAGGATTTGTGGTGACCGACGCATTAAACATGAATGGAGTGAGTAAATCGGGCAATGTTACATTGGAAGCAATTACTGCCGGTAACGATCTGGCAGAATTTGTTCCCGACGTTGAAAAAGCAGTTACAACCATTAAAGCGGCAATCGAAAAAGGGGAAATCGACAGTACACTTATTATAGAGAAATGCCGCCGGATTTTGGCCTTAAAACGCTGGACCAATTTAAATGAATACAAGGCTGCCAACACCAAAAATTTACATGCTCGTTTAAATTCTCTTTACCACGAAATTACCATTCGTAAACTGATAAAAAACTCGTTGACAGTTTTAACAAACAATGAAATTTTACCGGTTCAGAATCTGGAAAATTTAAAAATCGCTTCGGTAAATATCGGTGGAAATAAAGTTTCGGCTTTTCAGAAGATGCTGGGAAAATATACCTCGATTGATCACTTTTATATTCCAAAATCGTGCACCGAACAAGAATGGGTTAAACTGCGCCAGAAACTCGAAAATTACAAGCTGATTATTGGTGATATAGAAGGAATAAATATTTATCCGGGTAAACAGTATGGCACTTCAGAAATTCAACAAAGAATAGTGGATGAAATCATTCAAAATCAGAAATCGATTTTTGTCTTTTTCGGAAATGCTTACGCCATCAAACATTTCGGAAACATTCATCATTCGAAAGGTTTAATTGTTGCATACCAAAACAATTTACTGACTCAGCAACTAGCTGCACAAGCTATTTTTGGTGCTTTCGATTTAACCGGGAAACTACCGGTAACAATCGATCAGCGATTTAAATTAAACGATGGAATTCAGGTAAAAAAAAATGATACTTTTTCGTACACGATCCCCGAAGAAGTAAATATCGATTCAAAACAATTGCATCATCTTATCGATTCGATTGCCTTGTTGGGAATCGCAGAAAAAGCCTATCCGGGCTGCCAGGTTTTGGTCGCAAAAAACGGAAAGGTAATTTTTCATGAATGTTATGGATTTCACACTTATCAAAATGTGGAACCTGTAGTTGAAAACAGTGTTTACGACTGGGCGTCTATTACGAAAGTAACCGGTCCGCTACCTGCAATTATGAAGATGGTGGACGAAAAAAAAATGAACCTCGATGCACCCTTCAGCACTTACTGGCCCGATTTTAAAAACTCAAACAAACAAAAGATAAAACTTCGCGAAGTTCTAGCGCATCAGGCGCAACTTCAATCCTGGATAGCTTTTTGGCAAATGACAGTGAATGAAAAAGGAACACTGGATAAAAAAGTTTTTAAATCTCACCCTTCAAAAAAGTTCTCTGTCAGAGTTTCAGAAAATATGTACATGAACAGCGCATTTAGAAAAACCATGTTCGACACCATTCGGAACTCGGAATTACTTCCTCGTAAAAAGTATTTATATTCGGGATTAAGTTTTTATTTGTATCCCGAAATCATTTCAAATTTCACCGGGCAACCTTTCGAGGATTATTTAAAAAATACTTTTTATAAGCCGCTGGGAGCAAATACCATTACTTACAACGCCTATCAACATTTTCCGCTGAAACAGATCGTTCCAACCGAGTACGACGATTTTTTCAGGAAAGAAAATCTCCATGGTTTTGTACACGATGAAGGCGCTTCGATGATGGGCGGAATTTCTGGAAATGCCGGACTTTTTGGTTCAACTATCGATCTGGCAAAAATCTTTCAGATGTATTTGCAAAAAGGATACTTTGGTGGTCGCCGGTACATTTCGGAAAAAACGATAAATGAATTTATTCGGATCCAATATCCGGAAAATGAAAACCGCCGCGGACTTGGTTTCGACAAACCCTTAATCGACAATAACGAAAACAAACTGGAAGATGCCTACCCGGCGGTGAGCACAAGTAAAAACAGTTTTGGGCACAGTGGATATACCGGAACTTTCGCCTGGGCCGATCCCGATATAGGATTGCTTTTTATTTTTATGTCGAACAGGGTTTTACCAACCCGCGAAAATCAGAAACTTTATAATTTTAACATCAGAACAGCAATGCATCAGGCAATTTACGATTGTTTCGACACTGCAAACTAACTACAACTGAGATCAGATTTTAAATCGAATGCAGATTATTAAAAAATGTTAATCTTTTTAGCGCAACATTCTGTTTAATATGTTAAAATACTCCCCCCTCAACTGTAACACAACTACTTACATTTGGTAAAAATGAGACTTATTTTTTCTGTTCAATTTGAATTGTCTTTCAATTGCAAAAACCTGTTATTTAATCTTTTGTTATTAAATTATTAATTATATTTTTACATGTAATGATACGTTCTTTAAAATATCAGCAAATATTAATCATATAAACAACAAGAATTATGGAGCAAAAAATCACATTTAACGAGCTGCGTAAAATCAAAGACAGTTTACCTGACGGTGCAATCAGAAAAATGGCACGGGAATTTGATGTAACGGTAGAAACCGTCAGGAATTATTTCGGAGGTGCTAACTACACAGATGGAAAAGCTGTTGGAATCCATATGGAACCAGGACCAAACGGAGGGATTGTATTACTCGACGACACAAAAATATTAGACAGAGCAAGAGAAATCTTAAAAACAGAAGCAGTTTTGTAAAAAAGAATTTTTCAATATAATATGTGTAAAACTGTCCTATCTTTAGAGGACAGTTTTTTTTTGTTTAATTTTTACATACTAAACCACACTAACCATGAGAAAAATTTCGTTTCTGATCATCGTTTCATTTGCAATTTTTGCATTTACCTCTTGTAATCCCTGGCAACCCGTTTTTAACGGTGAAAATCTTGACAATTTCGATAAATACATCGGAACTGCAGTTCAGGGCCACGACGATCTGCTACAGACCGCCACCACCGATAAAATATTTCAGATTGTAGAAGAAAATGGAGAAGTACTCATTCATATTTCGGGCGAAGTGAACGGATCGCTGGCTACCAAAGAAACTTTCGAGAACTACCATTTACAACTGATTTTTAAATGGGGTGATAAAGTGTATAACACCAGAAACAGTGGATTGTTATATCACAGTTTTGGTGAATTTGGCGATGCACTGGGAACCTGGATGACCAACATTGAATGCCAGTTGATGCACGAAAAACTAGGCGACACCTACTTAATGAACAATACGTATTGCGAAACAGCAGTGATACCGGATGAAGATCGTTTGGCTTATTCTCCAAGCGGAGAAGTAAAAAAATTCGGTAAAGATTTCGAAGGCCCTGGAATTAAAAAAGCCGTTGATGCAGAAAATGAACTTGGACAATGGAATACTGTTGATTTGTACAGTGTTGGCAGAACAACTGTACACGTGGTAAATGGAAAAGTAACCATGGTAAACAAAAATACAGGTATTGTCGAAAATGGTAAAGTACTTCCGCTTACCGGTGGAAAAATTCAATTGCAATCGGAAGGAGCAGAATTATTTATCAAAACAATTCAGGTAAAACCTTTAACAGAAATACCTGCAGATCTTTTAAAATAAATCGCAGAAAATACATCACACCCGTTTCTAACCGAAACGGGTTTCTTTTTGCAAAAAATTAATACATCATCAATTATACACAAAGCGTTAACATCTTTTTTTGAATAGAAATTCAGAATGTGCTATCCTTGTGAAATTTTAAAAAATCAGCATGAGCGAAAAAACTTTCCGTCAACAATTAACGCCCAAAAACACCATTCTGGGTATTCAATTTCTTTTTGTCGCATTTGGAGCAACCGTTCTTGTTCCGCTTTTAGTTGGAATCGATCCGGCAGTAGCACTTTTTACAGCAGGAGTTGGTACTCTCATCTTTCATTTAATTACGAAAGGACAGGTTCCTGTATTTTTAGGTAGTAGTTTTGCTTTTATCGCACCAATTATCGAAGCAACCAGACTTTTTGGATGGCCAGGTACACTTTCCGGAATAATAGCTGTGGGATTAGTTTATGCCACGGTTTCTGCGCTGGTGAAAATTCGCGGATTAAAATTTATCGAACGACTTTTCCCTGCTGTGGTTGTTGGTCCGGTTATTATGATTATCGGATTATCGCTTGCCTCCGAAGCAGTAAAAATGGCTAAAACCAACTGGACTTTAGCAATTATTACATTAACAACGGCGATTTTGGTTGTTGTTTTTGGCAAAAAAATGATCAAACTCATTCCTATTTTTATTGCCATTGCTGTTGGATACATCGTTGCCATTATTTGGGGAAAAGTTGAATTTACAGCTATTCAGGAAGCAGCATGGTTTACACTTCCCGAATTTACCATCCCCGAATTTAGCTGGCAAGCCATTTTATATATGATTCCGGTTGCCGTTGCTCCAATCATCGAACACGTTGGAGATATGTACGCAATTGGCGGCGTGTGCAATAAAAACTTTATTAAAAAACCGGGCTTACACCGTACTTTACTTGGCGACGGAATTGCAACAGCATTTGCCGGAATGATGGGTGGAGTACCAAATACCACCTATTCAGAAGTTACCGGTGCAATTACCTTAACGAAAATCACCAACCCATTTATTTTGAGAATTGCTGCCATTACTGCAATGGTATTTGCTTTTGTCGGAAAAATCAGTGGATTTCTGAAAACGATTCCGGAAGCTATTTTGGGAGGAATTATGTTGTTACTTTTTGGAATGATTGCCACAATTGGAATTAAAACCTTGGTTGAATCGAAAGCCGATCTGGCTGAAACAAGAAATCAGGTAATTATTTCGGTGGTACTTACCGTTGGAATTGGTGGTGCAATTCTTCAAACCGGAAACTTTTCGCTTGGTGGAATTGGCTTGGCTGCTACCGTTGGTATTATTCTCAATTTAATTTTACCAAAAACTAAAAAAGAAGAATAAGCTGTTAGAAATATTCTTGCATTAAAAGATGCCATTTGTCGATTCGATGCGAATACAGATGGCATTTTTTTTACGGAGCATACCCACTTCCGCACACGTTTAATTTAGAATCTGTTTTTCGGGCAAATATTTCCAGAACCGGCGTGGCATGTGTTGTCGTTGCAATTTTAGATTTTTGCGCTCCTGAATGTTAATGTGCGTAAAATACGACTTCCACAGTTTCTGGTAAAAATCTTCGCTTTCTTCGAGCAACTGCTTTTTTACCAGTCCGTTAATGCGACTAAACTGCTCATTCGAAATCACGACTTCTTCTACTTTTTCGTTCCCGTATAAAACGCCGTAATTTCTTTTCAAATCATAAAGCATCCATTTCTGATCGGTAAAACGTTTTTGGAAATGGGTGACAACAAGCGGAATTACATCGTAACCTGGCTCTATTCCACAGAAATACGTTCCTTCTTTTGTGCGCTGAAAACGTACAAACTGCAACATTCGCATTGCTTCCTTTTTAACTTTTTGAGAAACCTGTGTGAGGTACAAAACATCGGAATCTCCGTAATCGGTCTCGATATTAAAATGAGCACTAAACAGTTTTCGCAGAAAACGATAAATTTTCATTTCAACACCAGACTCTTCTGAAAGAAAAGCATAAAAAGGCAACTGACGGTTTTTTGTGGTTAATTTATGCTGAACGCCATTCCAAACCCGCTCTGCTTTTTTCGCGTTCGATTCAATGTTTCGTTTTTGTGCAAATAAATGCTTTTGCAGGCCGGTCCTGGAACAAATCTCCACCGGAAATTCGTTTAAGCGATAGCATTCAAAAACGCAGGTTAAAAACCCTTCAAATGTATTGTCGTAGGTATATATTATCATTTTTTTCTTTTGACTTTCTACTTCAAATTTTCGACTTTCTCCTCCCCTAATGGAAAGGCGCCAGCACCGGTTTATAATCCTCAAACAAACGCAGCTGAGTATCCATCCAATTTTTGTTTTTCAAATTCATTTCTCCAACCAAACGCCGTTTTAATCGCTGCGGTTCCCAATCGGTTGTTGAAGCCGCCAGTTCGTTGCAGGTAATAAAATACTTTGCTCTTTTCATCACAATCCCGATTTTCTTTAAATGCTGCGAGTTTAACCGGCGATGCCGGCGGGCCAGTATTATTTTTTGTGCCGACTGAACACCAATTCCCGGCACCCGCAAAATCATTTCGTAATCGGCAGTATTAATATCCACCGGAAAATAATGCATGTTTCGTAGAGCAAAACCAAGTTTCGGATCGATGTCCAAATCCAGAAAAGGCTGATCCTCGGTTAAAATTTCTTCAGCTTTAAAACGATAAAAGCGCATCAACCAATCGCTTTGATACAAACGGTTTTCTCTGATTAGAGGTGGTTGTTTAATGGCCGGCAGTCGTTGATCGTAACTATTAACCGGAAGATAGCCCGAAAAATAAACACGTTTCAAATTTTGCTTTTTGTACAATCCCGACGACAATAAAATAATTTGCCGGTCGGTTTCGGGAGTGGCGCCAATTATTAATTGTGTGCTTTGTCCGGCCGGAGCAAACAGTGGCGCTTTCCGAAATTTTTTTCGTTCCTCTTTATTGGCCAGAATCGAATTTTTTATCTGACTCATCGGCGCTATAATTTTGGGGAAATTTTTCTCAGGCGCCAAACGTTTTAAATGCTGCTCGGTCGGAATTTCGATGTTTACACTTAATCGGTCGGCCCAAAGTCCGGCTTCGTGAATTAATTCTTTACCGGCTCCGGGAATTGCTTTTAAATGAATGTATCCGTAATAGTTTTCTTCGAGCCGTAATTTTTTTGCAACCAAAATTAGTTGTTCCATGGTATAATCCGGATTGCGGATCACTCCCGAACTCAAAAAAAGTCCTTCAATATAATTCCTTCGATAAAACCCGATGGTTAAGTCGACAATTTCCTGCGGCGACAAAGTGGCGCGCAAACGATCGTTGCTTCTCCGGTTGATGCAGTAGGCACAGTCGTAAATACAATTATTGGTCATTAATATTTTGAACAGACTCACACATCTGCCGTCGTCGGTAAAACTATGGCAAATTCCACAAGCCACGCCGTTGCCAATTCCTTTGGTTTCATTTTTTCGTCTGCTTCCGCTCGATGCACACGACACATCGTATTTGGCTGCATCGGCCAGAATGTTGAGTTTTTCTTGTACTTTTTCGTTTTTCATTTTATATCGTTTTGCGAAAAAAATCCCCGGCGTAAATAACCGGGGACTTCGAACTTCAATGTTTGGGGTACCAAGCCCACGGAAATTCAATTTTTGATAATATTATTATCACTTTTACCGATAATAATTTAATCATTTATTTTAAATTACAAACCTTTTTTTGTAATTTTGAAGGACTAATTTTTCAACATGAGCAATTTTAGCAGCAATATTAAATTACTTCGAACGCGTAAAAAAAGGACACAAAGTGAGTTGGCCGAAGCATTAAATTTGAAACGAACGACGATCAATGCCATCGAAAATTCGATAAGTCAACCCACTGTAAATCATTTGCAGGCATTTTCGAAATACTTTGGAATTGCCATCGACACATTAATTAATGTTGACATGCGAAAATTATCGGAGAGCCAGTTTACCGATTTAAAAAATGGATTCGATGTTTTTATTCGCGGAACAAATCTGCGTGTAATTGCAACCACGGTCGATCGGAACAACAACGATAACATTGAATTTGTAAACGAAAAAGCCAAGGCCGGATATGCCACCAATTTTGCTGATCCAGAATTTATTGGAAATCTTCCGGTTTTTCAGTTGCCATTTTTATCAAAAGAAAAAAAATACCGTGCTTTTTCCATCTCCGGCGACTCTATGTTGCCGATTCCGAGCGGATCGATTGTAATTGGAGAATTCATTCAGGATTTTTACAACATTAAAAAAGGCGAAGCCTATGTAATTATCACCCGCGACGAAGGCATTGTTTTTAAGATCGTGGAAAACTACCTTTCCGAAAGTCGTTCGTTTTTGTTGGTGTCGCTTAATTCAGCTTTCAAACCCTATAAATTGCCAATTGTAGAAGTAAAAGAAGCCTGGAAATTTGTTTGTTACATGAATACCGAAATTCCGGAGCCGGCAGCAGATATTCAAAAAGTTTTGCAAACCGTAAACGAAATGAAATTTGAAATTCAGAATTTGAAAAAATGATGATTTTGGGCCAGGACGGTATCCGTCGGTTGACGGATGCAATCCTGACAAACCAACTTTTTTGTAACTTTGAGTAAATCCTTTTTAAAATGCACGAAGCACTTTATTATTCGAAGCTGGAAAACAAAAAAGTTCGTTGTGAACTTTGTCCATGGAATTGCGAGCTGCTGCCACAACAAACCGGCATTTGCAAAGTACGCACCAACGACAACGGAAAACTTTTCAGTTTGGTTTACAATAAAGTTGCTGCGTTTGGAATCGATCCAATCGAAAAAAAGCCACTTTATCATTTTTACCCGGGAAAAAATATTTTGTCGATCGGCGAGGTGGGTTGCAACCTGCAATGCAGTTTTTGTCAGAACCACCGCATTTCGCAATGTTTCGCAAGCGACTTCAAGGGATTTCAAAAAAAATCTTCAAAAAAAATAGTAAAAGAAGCACTCAAAACCTGGAATAATATTGGTATAGCTTATACCTACAACGAGCCATTTACTTTTTATGAATTCGTTCTAGACACGGCAAAATCAGCGCAGCAAAACGGCCTCAAAAATGTTGTGGTCTCCAACGGATACATCAATCAAAAACCATTAGACGAACTCCTTCCTTATATCGATGCATTTAATATCGATTTAAAAGCTTTCTCCGAAACATTCTATCGGAACCATACAAAAGGCAAATTGGAGCCGGTTCTGCAAAGCATTAAAACGATTGCTCAAAATAAAGTGCATCTCGAAATTACAAATCTTATTATTCCTGATTTAAACGACGATGAAGAAGAATTTACTGCTTTGGTGAAATGGATCGCTGCCGTAACCGGTGACAAAACGCCACTACATTTGTCGCGCTATTTTCCGCAACATAAAATGCAACACCCTCCCACTCCCATTAAGAAATTGGAAATGCTCTACGAAATTGCAAAAAAACACCTTCAATATGTTTACATCGGAAATGTGAGCGAAGAAAAGAGGTCTTCCACTTTCTGCTCGAATTGTGGTGAACTACTGATTGAACGCAGGCACTTTCAAACCAAATCGAAAATGCTCGATGAGTCCGGGAAATGCAAAAAATGCGATGCCGACAATTCCATTTTAATGTAATTTCGCCGATTTTGAATTAAAACGATTGATTGCAAACATTTTGACTACATTTACAGCGTTAAAAAAAGTTACAGAAATATATGAAATTTGACGAACTCGGAATACACGACGACCTTCTTGATGCAATAGAATACATGGGTTTCGAAAATGCTACCCCAATTCAAGAACAGGCAGTTCCGATTATTCTTGATGGCAAAGATTTAATTGCCTGCGCACAAACCGGCACCGGTAAAACTGCTGCGTTTTTGTTGCCCATACTCGATTTACTGGTTGATTTACCGGGTGGCGAAACAACCACATTGATTATTGTTCCAACCCGCGAACTGGCGATGCAGATCGATCAGCAAGTGCAGGGAATTGGTTATACAATGGGAATTCATTCGATTGCGATATACGGTGGTGGCGATGCCGACGACTGGGGACAACAAAGACGCGCTTTAACCCAAGGTGCCGACATTGTAATTGCGACTCCCGGAAAACTGATTTCGCATTTAAACCTGGGTTACGTAAAATTCGATACCATAAAATATTTGATTTTAGATGAAGCCGACCGAATGCTCGACATTGGTTTTTACGATGACATTGTAAAGATTATCTCGTATTTACCAAAAGAGCGACAAACCCTGATGTTCAGTGCAACTATGGCACCAAAAATCAGAACACTTGCTTCTAAAATTTTAACCGATCCGGCTGAAATAAACATTGCCCGATCTAAACCTGCTGAAGGCGTTTTACAAGCTGCTTACCTGATTTACAATCAGCAAAAAAACGGTTTAATCAGTCATTTAATTTCTGAAAATCCGGATTACAACAGCATCATTATTTTCTGCTCAACAAAAAGAGCGGTGAACGAACTTGCCCGGGTTTTAAAACGACAAAAATTTGCTGCCGAGGCCATTTCTTCGGATCTGGAGCAAACCGAGCGCGAAAAAGTTTTACTTGGTTTTCGTTCAAAACGAATTCGAATTTTAGTTGCCACCGATGTAATGAGTCGCGGAATCGATGTAAAAGACATCAACCTGGTGGTGAATTTCGACGTTCCGCAAGATGCTGAAGACTATGTACATCGGGTGGGAAGAACGGCACGCGCCGATTCAACCGGAGTTGCGCTTACTTTAGTGAATGAAGACGACATGTATAAATTTCACCAGATTGAAGAATTAATTGAACGTGAAGTTTTTAAAATCCCAATGCCCGATCATTTGGGCCCTGGCCCGGAATGGCAAAAACCAAATCCCAGGAAAAAGCATAAAAAAGCAAATTTCCATAAACACAAAAAAGGGAACGCTTATCACGGGCACAAAAAATCTGCGAATAAAAGGCGTTAAACTTTTTTATTTCATTTCCGTAATAGTAGCTACATTAAACATAAATAATATTAACTATTTATAAACGCGATCATGAAAACCACTACCATCTTATTATTTTTAGTTTTAATATTTGCTACAACAATTGTAAAAGCTCAAACAAAAGATTCTACTGTTGTTAAAATTGAAACGACCGATGGCAATGAATTTGTAGGTGAAATCGTTTCTCAGGACAGTCTCAAGGTTGTTTTAAGAACGGATAAACTGGGCGAATTATCCATTGCCCGTGCTGATATTAAATACCAGGAAACCATCGATATTCAGCAAATAAAAGATGGAAAACTTTGGTTTGCTAATCCGCAATCGACACGTTATTTTTGGTCTCCAAACGGTTATGGACTAAAAAAAGACGAAGGATATTATCAAAATATTTGGGTTTTATGGAATCAGTTTTCGTACGGTTTGTCGGATAATTTTTCGTTAGGTGCCGGAATAATTCCAACCGTTTTATTTGGCGGAGCACCAACACCGATTTTTGCTACAGCAAAATTTTCGATCCCGGTAAAAAAGAACAAAGTAAATCTTGGTGGAGGGGCAATTGTTGGAACCGTTTTAGGAGAAGAGAACACAGGTCTTGGAATATTGTACGGTTTATCAACTTTTGGATCGCCAGATAATAATGTAACGGTTGGATTGGGATATGCATTTTCAGATGGAGAATTTGGGTCCTCTCCCTTGATTAATATAAATGGAATGTTCAGAGTTAGCAGTCGGGGATATTTCATTACTGAAAACTATATCATTAGTGGCGATGGTGAAACCTTCATGTTAATGATGCTGGGCGGCCGCTGGATTATCAAAAAAGCAGCACTGGATTACGGACTTGTAATTCCGGTGGGAGACATCGGTACATTTATTGCAATTCCATGGCTTGGATTTACTATTCCTTTTGGAAAACACAATTAATTCGAAACCGAATCAAAGCCAATAATTTCGTTTTCGAACAATTTCGTATAGAAGTATTTTGTTTGATACGAAAAAAGTAAACCGGGAAAAAAGTAGATTTCTGAGTTTCTGGTTTCTTTCCTACCTTTGCATCTCAAATAAAAAAAATGAGTCGGATAGTAGTTGGACTTTCAGGAGGAGTAGATTCGAGTGTGGCAGCATACTTGTTAAAAGAACAGGGGCACGATTTGGTTGCGCTTTTTATGGTAAACTGGCACGAACGTGTTGGAAACATCACAAGCGCATGCACCTGGGAAGAGGACGCATTAATTGCCAAAATGGTAGCCAAAAAACTCGACATTCCTTTTCACATTGTCGATTTAAGCAAAGATTATAAAAAGCGTGTTGTCGATTATATGTTTGCTGAATACCAGGCCGGAAGAACGCCAAACCCGGATGTACTCTGCAACCGCGAAATAAAATTCGATACATTTTTAGATGAAGCCATGAAATTCGATGCCGATTTTGTGGCCACCGGACATTACTGTCGGAAAGGCGAAATTGAAGTCGGAGGAAAAATCATTCATCAGCTTTTAGCTGGAAAAGACCCGAATAAAGATCAGAGTTATTTTTTGTGTCAGTTAAATCAAGATCAGCTTTCAAAAGCCATGTTCCCAATTGGAGAGTTGCTAAAACCTGAGGTTCGAGAAATTGCGCGCGAACAAAACCTGCCAACTGCAGAACGCAAAGATTCGCAGGGAATTTGTTTTGTTGGGAAAGTTGATTTACCAACTTTTCTGCAGCAACAATTGCAACCCAAAGTGGGCAATATTATTGAAATTCCGGCCTCGTTTATGGCGAAAAAAAAACAACTTGAAATCTCGGAAGAAAACTATAAAAAACTTTGTTATCCCTTCCCTTATAAACCGTGGAATGGCGAGGTGATTGGCGAACATCAGGGTGCACATTTTTATACCATTGGACAACGAAAAGGACTAAACATTGGCGGTCACAAAGAACCGCTTTTTGTGATCGGCACCGATGTAAAACGCAACATTGTTTATGTTGGCGAAGGACAAAATCATCCGGGATTGCACCGAAAAGGATTGTTTGTTGCCAAAGAAGACATGCACTGGATTCGTACTGATTTGAAAATGAATGTGGGTGAAAAAAAGGAATTTGATATTCGAATCCGTTACCGTCAGCCGCTCGAAAAAGGAAGCATTCATTTGCGGGAAGACGGCGCATGGTTTTTGTTCGATGACGAACAACGTGGAATTACATCCGGGCAATTTGCCGCCTGGTACCTCGGCGATGATCTAATCGGATCGGGAGTAATTGCGTAGTATGATT
>JBNKOT010000606.1:0-5441 GCA_050294855.1 Draconibacterium sp.
GCAAACCTTGCAGAAATGAACCTAATTGGAGTACCGGTGCCTCCGGGATTTACAATTACCACCGAAGTTTGTACAATGTATAACGAACAAGGTCAGGAAGCGGCATTTAACTTGATTAAACCAGAAGTTGAAGCAGCTGTATCGCTTGTTGAGAAATTAACCGGAACAGTTTTCGGAGACAAAGAAAATCCATGTTTAATGTCAGTTCGTTCTGGTGCCCGTGCTTCTATGCCAGGTATGATGGACACAGTGCTAAACCTTGGAATGAATGATGATGCCGTTGAAGGAATTGCAAAAAAATCAGGAAATTCACGTTTTGCCTGGGATTCATACCGTCGGTTTGTACAAATGTACGGCGATGTTGTAATGGGCATGAAACCTGAAAGTAAAGAAGAAATCGATCCTTTCGAAGAAATAATTGAAGCATTAAAAGAAGAAAAAGGAATTCAACTTGATACAGATTTTACAACTGAAGATTTACAGGAATTAGTAAGACGTTTTAAAGCAGCAGTTAAAAAAGTGACTGGAAAAGATTTCCCAGTTGATCCTTGGGAACAACTTTGGGGAGCAGTTGCTGCTGTTTTTGGAAGTTGGAATAACGACCGCGCAATATATTACCGTAGAATGGAGCAAATTCCTGACGAATGGGGAACTGCAGTAAATGTTCAGGCAATGGTATTTGGGAACATGGGTTCCAACTCGGGTACTGGTGTTGCATTTACTCGCGACGCTGCAACAGGTGAAGACATTTTTAACGGCGAATATTTAATTGACGCACAAGGAGAAGATGTTGTTGCCGGAATTCGTACGCCACAGGAAATTACGCTTGAAGGTTCAAAAAGGTGGGCTGCACTTCAAGGTGTTAGTGAAGAAGAAAGAGCTACTAAATATCCTTCATTGGAAGAATCGATGCCTGAAATGTATCGTCAGCTGAATGAGACACAACAAAAACTGGAAGACCACTACAGCGATATGCAAGACCTTGAGTTTACCATTCAAGATGGAAAACTGTGGTTATTACAAACCCGTAACGGGAAACGTACAGGTGCTGCAATGGTAAAAATGGCCATTGATATGCTGGAAGAAGGTCGTATTGACGAAAAAACAGCATTAAAAAGAGTTGACGCTGCAAAACTGGATGAATTACTTCACCCCGTATTTGATACTGCTGCCATGAAAACAGCAACTGTTTTGGCAAAAGGGTTACCAGCGTCTCCGGGTGCTGCAACCGGTCAGGTTGTATTTTTTGCTGATGAAGCTTCAAATTATCCTGAATCAGTATTAGTTCGTACCGAAACTTCTCCTGAAGATTTAGAAGGAATGAACATTGCCAAAGGTATTTTAACTGCTCGCGGTGGTATGACATCTCACGCAGCTGTTGTTGCCCGTGGAATGGGTAAATGTTGCGTGTCGGGTGCAGGTGCTGTAAAAATTAATTACAAAACCCGCGTTATGACCATCGATGGAAAAGAATTCCACGAAGGTGACTGGATTTCGTTAAACGGAACAACTGGTGAAGTATACGATGGGAAAGTTGCAACAATGGATCCTGAGATGAGTGGAAACTTCGCTAAAATTATGGATTTGGCAGCAAAATACACCCGCATGAAAGTGCGTACCAACGCTGATTCTCCTGCAGATGCAAAAGTTGCCCGCGACTTTGGTGCTGAAGGTATTGGACTTTGCCGTACTGAGCACATGTTCTTCGAAGGCGAAAGAATTAAAGCCATGCGCGAAATGATTTTAGCAACCGAAGAAGTTGAAAGACGTAAAGCATTGGATAAATTATTACCATTCCAACGTGAAGATTTCGAAGGAATTTTGGAAGCAATGGCAGGATTTGGTGTTACCATCCGTTTATTGGATCCACCACTTCACGAATTTGTTCCTCACGAAGAAGCCAACCAACAAATTATGGCTGACGAAATGGGAATTAGCATTGATAAAGTAAAAGCTTTGGTTGAAGATTTACACGAATTTAATCCAATGCTAGGACACCGTGGTTGTCGTTTAGGAAATACTTATCCTGAAATTACAGAGATGCAAGCCAGAGCAATTATTGAAGCTGCTGTTAACCTGAAACAAAAAGGTGTTGATGCGCGTCCTGAAATTATGGTGCCACTTATCGGAACTGTAAAAGAATTTAAATTACAGGCTGACATTATTAATGCAACAGCGAAAAAGGTATTTGAAGAAAAAGGTACAACTTGCGACTACCAGGTTGGAACAATGATTGAAATTCCTCGTGCTGCAATGACTGCTGATTTAGTAGCCTCAGAAGCTGATTTCTTCTCATTCGGAACCAATGACCTTACTCAGATGACTTTTGGTTATTCTCGTGATGATGCAGGTAAATTCTTACCAATTTACATTGAAAAAGGCTTGTTGAAAAACGATCCATTCCAGGTTTTAGATCAAGAAGGAGTTGGACAAGTTGTAAGAATAGGTGTCGAAAAAGGACGCAGTGTTAAGCCAGACCTAAAAGTAGGTATTTGTGGCGAACATGGTGGTGAGCCTTCATCAGTAATGTTCTGCGACAGTGTTGGCATGAACTACGTAAGTTGTTCTCCATACCGTGTACCAATTGCACGTGTTGCTGCAGCTCAGGCAAACTTGAAATAATCGCCGAAATATAAGCATATTAAAAAGCCGTTTCTTTTTGAGACGGCTTTTTTTATGCCTTGATTTCCAAAATAAATCATTACTCTCTGAAACAACCTCCGTATTGCCTGCATAAAAAATTGCGTAAAACTACGCATGAAAATTCCGTATTAATACTCTTTTAAACTCAAATTAATATTCCCAAATTTGTTGGACGAAAACGAATGATAGATCTTATACTTGGTAAACAAAATATCAATCCAAACATGCAAGTATACTTTCAACACACTCGTAATACTCGAAAAAGAATGGTAAGTTTTTAGATTTTGTCCTCAAACAATAAACACCCTCCTAAAAAAAACTAAATTATCGAGCGAATTACGAATATCTTTAGGAGTTCCGACAGGGACTCCTATTGTATTAAATGGTAACGAGTTCGTTTTTTATAGCAAAAACAACCAGCCCGGCAAGATTTCTGGCACCCGATTTTTCCATTAACTTTTTTCGATAACCTTCAATGGTTCTAACACTCAAATTGATTTCAGCAGCAATTTCAGCAGCCGTTTTTTCACGACAAAGCAACTTTAAAACTACCAATTCCTTATCGTTTATAAGTTCATAATTTTCGCTTGCTTTATTTTTCGAAATTCCGCGAACAATGAGTTCTGTAATATCGGAAGAGAAATACAAGCCTTTATTCACCACCCTTTTTATAGCAAGTTCCATCTCATCCGGATCGGCATTTTTCAACAAATAACCATCAACACCTTCTTCAATTAAATGCAAAATTAACTGTTCGTCGTCTTGCATAGTCAAAATGATGATTTTAATATCGGGATAGATTTCGCGAATTTTCTTTTGCGCTTCAATCCCATCCATTTCGGGCATGTGAATGTCTAGTAAAATTACATCGGGTAAAGAGTTGCTTACTGAAAGCAAATTTAACAGTTCAATTCCATTTTCGGCATCTCCAATAACATTTACAAAATCTAAATCGGAAAGCAAAGCAACGACACCTTTTCGAAAAAGTTTATGATCGTCGGTAATAACAACTTTTATTTTTTTCTCTTCCATGTATTAACTGTTAGTATTCAAACAAAGAATCGCACTCGTTCCATTTCCAGGGTTCGATGTTAGTTTAAAATTAGCACCAATGATTTGTGAACGACTCTCCAGATTTTTTAATCCAAGTCCGCTGTTCATTTTTTCATCGAGCACAAAACCTTTTCCATTATCCCGAATCGACAAGGCAATTTTACCATTCGAGAAACGACTATTTATCGTTACTAAATCTGCCTCCGAATATTTAATTGCATTGTTTAACAGTTCCTGTACAATCCTAAAAATCGCTAATTCGGCTTTACTGTCGAAACGAAATTGTTTGCCACCTTTCCAGCATTCAATTTTAATCTGATCGGCCTTATTCACCCAATTGCACAATTCTTCAATGGCAAAAAACAAACCCAGTTTTTCGAGCGAAGGTGGTAAAAGTGCTCTCGAAATTCGTCGAACCTGGGTGATTACATCGTCGAGATAATTTTTAGTCTCGGCCGCTAATTTTTTAGCTTTTTCTTCTTCCGATTTTTTTTCAATTCTACCTACATTCAACTTAACAACCGAAAGCATTGCCCCTACTTCATCGTGCAAATCGCGGGCAATTCGTTTGCGTTCTTTTTCCTGTTCGTTAATTGTATTTTTAATGATTTCTTCTTGTTGATCGGCTTTCGTTTTGTTTAACTCCAATTGTTTCTGGAGCAACCTTTTTTGATAGGTAATAAAAAAGAAAAAAATTGTGCCGGCAAGAAGTATCATTCCAAACGTACCAATAAAATATATGATTACTATTTCTGAATTTGCAGATCCCGGCATATCCCCCTTAATTGGTTATAAATTACGTTTAAACATAACGAAAATAATCAACTTAAACGATTTTACGAAAGATTGAACTGGAATTTGCCTAAAGATCTAAAATTCAGACTTTATTATCGCTTTTCACTTTTAGAAAAACGAAGGCGATTACTGCATACAAAAGGATATTAAAACCAGCATATATAAGATGTGCCCGCTTAGCAAATTCGAGACTAAATTCCACATTAACATTAAATAAAATGTAAAAAAAGAAATTAGCTGAATAATAAATCAGGAATGCAGTATTAATCCATATAATTGGCTCTTTTGATAGTTTTTCGATTTTTGCTTCCGACAACACTTTGGAAAACAAAAGAATGGAAAAAATAATGACAATAAAAGCACCAATAGCTGCTGTAATATTTGGAAATTCTAATAATTTTTGAATAAAGATTAAATTAATAATACACAGGAATTCGTAGGCCACAATAATACCTATTAAGATTTTTTTCTTCACAAATTCCTTTAAAACAGTGATGTAAAATAATCCCAAAATAATATAAACTACAGGGATGTAAATGTTACCAGCCGGCATCGTGTTTCGCATGCCAAAATATTTCATAATATCTGTTGAAGTTTCGGTCACACAACCAAACACAACAAACAATAAAACCAATCGTAGTGATTTTGTAAGATTTTTGTATTTAACTACACCAATAACTAAAGCTGTTAGCAGTATTGTATTATAAATGGAATTAAAAATAGAAAATATTGGCATTTCAGATCAGAACTTTAAACCGGATTATACGGACTTCTTTCATCACAATGAGGAGGGCATTCTTCAACAAAATCGAATGTATCCGAATCATCTTCCAAAGTTCTGTTTTCAACCACCGTTGGGCTAATCATTGCACTCATCGTTTTTGATATACCCAATTCAACCTCTGCTTCTTCTTTCGCCTGTACATTAAAAATCTCGTGTAACTCAAATT
>JBNKOT010000607.1:0-7339 GCA_050294855.1 Draconibacterium sp.
GATGAAACCTGAAGAGGTGATTCAAACCATTATTGATTCAGGCCTGCGTGGACGAGGTGGTGGTGGTTTTCCAACAGGATTAAAATGGGACATCACACGAAAAGTGGAGGCAGACCAAAAATATGTGGTTTGTAATGCCGATGAAGGAGACCCCGGTGCATTTATGGATCGATCGATTTTGGAAGGCGATCCGCATTCGGTAATCGAAGCAATGGCCATTTGCGGTTATTGTATCGGCGCAAATACGGGGTTGGTGTACATCAGGGCCGAATATCCGCTGGCCATCGAACGACTTAAAATTGCCATAAAACAAGCCGAAGAATATGGATTGATTGGCAACGATATTTTAGGCAGTGGTTTTAATTTTAAAATTGAATTGCGATACGGAGCGGGAGCTTTTGTTTGCGGCGAAGAAACTGCACTCATTCATTCGATGGAAGGTTTGCGCGGCGAGCCAACTTTTAAACCACCATTTCCTTCGGTTTCGGGTTATCTCGGAAAACCAACCAACGTAAACAATGTTGAAACATTTGCCAATATTCCGGTAATCATTAACAAAGGAGCAGCGTGGTTCAGCAGTATTGGAACAGAAAAATCGAAAGGGACAAAAGTATTTGCTTTGGCCGGAAAAATCAACAATGTTGGTTTAATCGAAGTGCCAATGGGAACCACTTTGCGCGAAGTTATTTACGATATTGGAGGTGGAATAAAAGAAGGAAAAGCATTCAAATCGGTACAGACCGGTGGACCTTCGGGAGGTTGTTTGACCACAGACTTTTTAGACACTCCAATTGATTACGACAACCTGATTGCTGCCGGTTCGATGATGGGATCGGGTGGAATGATTGTAATGGACGAAGACGATTGTATGGTTTCAATCGCCAGATTTTATCTCGAATTTACTTTGGAAGAATCGTGCGGAAAATGTAATCCATGCCGAATCGGAAACAAAAGGTTACACGAAATCCTTGATAAAATTACCCAGGGAAAAGGAACAGAAGAAGACATCGAAAAACTAAAAAGTTTAAGTGATGTGATCAAAGATACCTCGCTTTGCGGATTGGGGCAATCGTCGCCAAACCCGGTTTTATCGACAATCGCCAATTTTGAAAGCGAATATTTGGCGCATGTACAGGAAGGAAAATGTCCGGCCGGACAATGCAAATCGTTGTTGCGATACGATATTATTGAAGACTTGTGTACCGGATGTACACTTTGTTTCCGGAATTGCCCGGTGGGAGCTATTTCGGGCGAACGTCGCGAACCGCATGCAATCGATCAATCGCTTTGTATAAAATGTGGTGTATGTTTCGAGAAATGTAAATTCAATGCAATCACACTTACCTAACACTGAAACTCAAAAAAATGGATACTATAAATCTTACCATAGATAACAAAACCGTAGTTGTAAAAGCCGGAACTACAATTCTGGAGGCCGCTTCAGGAATTGGCATTCAGGTGCCAACTTTGTGCCACATGAAACTCGAAGATATGAACATCGAAAATAAACCCGGAGGATGCCGGATTTGTGTGGTCGAAGTCGAGGGACGTCGAAATCTGGCACCTGCTTGTTGCACCGATGTACACGAAGGAATGAAGGTAAGCACACATTCTTTGCGGGCCATTAATGCACGAAGAACCGTGATGGAACTGATTCTTTCAGACCATCCGGCTGATTGTTTGATTTGTGCAAAATCGGGAAATTGCGATTTACAGGATATGGCGCACCAATTAGGAATCAGAGAAATTCACTACCAGGGAGAACAGTCGCATTACCGTGAAGATACTTCGCCGGCAATTATTCGTGAGATCGATAAATGTATCATGTGTCGCCGCTGCGAAACCATGTGCAACGAAGTGCAAACAGTTGGTGTTCTTTCTGCTATAAACCGCGGATTTGAGTCGGTTGTTTCTCCGGCTTTCGAAATGAATCTCGACCATTCTGTTTGTACGTATTGCGGACAATGTGTTGCCGTTTGTCCAACCGGAGCTTTAACCGAAGTCGACGAAACCGGCAAAGTAATTCGTGCTTTGGCCGATCCTACTAAAACAGTAATCGTACAAACAGCTCCTGCCGTTCGTGCTGCTTTGGGCGAAGAATTTGATATGGAAGCCGGAACACTTGTTACCGGGAAATTGGTTGCTGCCTTGCGCCGATTGGGTTTCGATCATATTTTTGATACCGATTTTGCTGCCGATCTTACAATTATGGAAGAAGGAACCGAATTGCTCAATCGTTTGGGAAGACATTTGGCCGGCGATAAAGAAGTGAAATTACCAATTCTTACGTCTTGCTGTCCGGCCTGGGTGAAATTCTTTGAACATCAGTTTCCGGAAATGAAAGAAATTCCATCTACTGCACGCTCGCCACAACAAATGTTTGGTTCGATTGCCAAAACGTATTTTGCTGATAAACTGGGCGTAAAACGAGAAGATTTGGTGGTGGTTTCGATTATGCCTTGTGTGGCTAAAAAATACGAATGCGGACGCGAGGAATTTAAAGTGGACGGAAATCCGGATGTCGATCATGCTATTACAACGCGCGAATTGGCTGCTTTGATCAAACTTTCCAACATCGATTTTAAAACCTTACCCAACGAAGAATTTGATCATCCGATGGGGGAGTCGACAGGAGCTGCTGTAATTTTCGGTACAACCGGTGGTGTTATTGAAGCCGCAGTTCGTACAGCCTACGAAATTCATACTAAAAAAGAATTGCCACGTTTAGATTTCGATGAGTTGCGCGGAATGGAAGGAATCAGAGAAGCAACAATCGATTTCGACGGACTTCCGGTAAAAATTGGAATTGCACACGGTTTAGGAAATGCCCGGAAATTGCTTGAAGATATCCAGGCAGGGAAAAGCGAGTTTCATGCCATTGAAATTATGAGTTGTCCCGGTGGTTGTATTGGTGGTGGCGGACAGCCTTATCACCATGGGAATGCCGATGTGATAAAAAAACGACAAATGGCAATTTACTGCGAAGACAGTAATAAATTAATCCGGAAATCGCACGAAAATCCATCAATCGTTAAATTATACGAAGAGTTTTTAGGAAAACCGATGAGCGACAAAGCACATCATTTATTGCATACCAAATATTTTGATCGAACTGAATGAGAAAGTAGAAAGTCGGAATTTAGAAGTCGGAAGATGGAAGCGGAAGGCAGAAGTTTAGAGTTAAAGTTCAGTGTCAAAAATGTAAAAAAACAATACGATGTCAAAAATAAAATTAGCCGAAAATACAGTGCAAATCATCTTGGATATTTGTGCTGAGTTTGAGAATAAGGAAGGAGAATTAATAAACGTGCTTCATAAAGTACAAAGTAAATTGGGATACCTTCCAGCTGAAGTTCAGGAAGTTATTGCAAAAGGATTAAAATGTTCGGTAGCAAAAGTGTATGGAGTGGTTACTTTTTACAGCTTTTTTACGATGATTCCTCAGGGCGAATTCCCGATTTCGATTTGTATGGGAACCGCCTGTTATGTTCGTGGCGCCGAACAGGTTTTAAACGAATTTAAACGTCAGTTGAAAGTGGAAGTTGGCGAATCGACCACCGACGGTAAATTCTCGATCAACTGCTTGCGTTGCGTTGGTGCCTGCGGACTTGCACCGGTTGTTACGGTTGGAGAAAAAGTGTTTGGCCGGGTAGCTCCCAACGAAGTAAAAAAGATAATTGCCGAATACCGCGAAAAGGTTGCCGAAGAAGTAAAATCTCTCTAAGCGATATTTTTAGGAAATAAAATATAGGATTAAAAGTGAAGTGCTGTAAAAAGTGCTTCACTTTTTTTTTGCCAGTTTTGAATATTTATTGACGTAGGCTTTGTGCATAGCCCAGGCTTCGAATTTTGAAATACTTTTTGCTCCGCCCAAAAATTCAGCTTCAATAAAAGCTTTGCATCCTTTTTCCAAAATTTCGCAAACCACAAACGCTTCATCCAAATCGCGCCCCACACACACTGCTCCGTGATTTGCCATTAATGCGGCATTTCTTCCTTTCAATGCTTTTACAACCGCCTTCATCATTTTTTTTGTTGAAGGAAGTGCGTAGTCGGCAACGCGCACACTCGGACCGATAATTTGTGCCAGATCATCTAGTACCGGCGGTACTTCGCGTCGGGCAGCGGCACAGGTAGAAGCATTCATTTGGTGGGTGTGAATGATCGTGTTGATTTCTTTTCGATCAAGATAAATTCCTGAATGCATTTTATATTCCGACGACGGTTTTTCATTTTTGTTGTACTTGTCTTTCACAAAATTAACCACAACCATGTCGGCGGGTTTTAGGTCTTCGTAAAGTTTTCCGCTTGGCGTCACTAGCATTTCGGTATCTGAAACTTTAACACTAATATTGCCCCAGGTTCGCGAAACCAGACCTTGTTCCACTAATTTCATTCCGGCTTTTACAAGCGCTTCGCGCAGAGTATTATAATCGTTTTGCATAAAACTTGAAATTGACAGACTTTAGTTCCGTTTACAAAATCGGTTTTCTACAGCATATCGCCCCATCGTTTTAATAAATCTTTTTTACAACTTGCCGCAATAAAGGGATTGTTTATTGCGGTTTCAATGGCTTCTTTTTCAAATTCACTTGTATACAAGAGTTGAAAAACTTTTTGAATTGAAATTGAGTTTTGCGGTTCGATCAATTCCACCAAATCGCCGGTACTAACTTTTCCTTTTTCCAAAACACGAAGGTAAACTCCGGAGTAGCCCGAATCTACAAATTGTCGAACTAGTCCATGCGTATTAAACCTGATATCGAGTTTAAAACAGGGCTGCCGGGGTTGAGTTGCCTGAACAACTGTTTCGCCGATCTTAAATACGTCGCCGATATTTATTTCAGCTTCATTTAATCCTTCAACGGTTAAGTTTTCGCCAAACATTCCCCATGATAACTCGGTGTTTGGAAACTTATCTTTCCAATAATAATAATAATGATCGGCAGCATACATGTAACACGCTTTATCAACTCCTCCATGATGTCTTCTGTCCACAACATGATCTTTTTCAACATCTTCGGCACCAAGAAATAAAGGTTCTTGCACAGGATGTTTAAAAATGCCGGTGGTAACTTTTTCCCCATGCCAATCGAAGGTTTTGGCTTCACCAATGTTTGTTGAAATTATTTTCATCAAAAATGTTAAATCAGATTATATAATTTTTGTGGATTTAAAAAGAGCAGAATCAAATTCACCTTTTTATTATGCAATTTTCCGTTCCTTTTTAATGTTTTCGTAGGCTTGATTTACTTTCTGAAATTTCTCTTTTGCTGCATTTTGGAAGTCTTCGCCGAGGTGACTCACTTTATCGGGGTGAAATTTCATCGCCATTCTGCGGTAAGCTTTTTTCAATTCCTCGTTGCTTGCTGTCGCTTCGATTTCCAGAATTTTATAATCGGCATCGGTGTTCGGAACAAACATGGCCTGAATGGAATCAAAATCTCGTTGAGAAATGCCCATCTTCTCGCAAATGTGTGCGATTAGTTTTAGTTCGGTCGCATCGACATGACCGTCGGCTTGTGCAATGCCAAAAAGAAAATGTACCAGTTGCAATCGTGCCGAAGAATTCATGTTTTGTTTGATCTGTTGACATACTTCATCAACCGGAATGGTTTGTTTTAAAAGATCTCTCAGCATTTTTATTGCTTCAACTGCCGATGCTTCGCCAAAATTGTGAACCATAAATTTTTTCACATAATCCAATTCCGACTTTAATACTTTTCCATCGGCTTTCATCACTGCGGCTACCAATACCAAAAGGCTCATTACATAACCTCCGGTGGTAGTTCGTCCCGAATAACCCGTTGCTCCACTATGTGTCTGAGTTTTTCCTCCGTCGAACATTGAGCCAACGGTAAATCCTATTAATGCTCCAATCGGTCCGCCAAATGCCCAGCCCAGACCGCCACCGATCCATTTACCAAATTTTGCCATATTCTTTTAGTTGTTTATCTATTTTAATGATTTGCGGAATGAGCAAATCTTGATTGTCATTTATTATTTCTAAAGAAGTCAGGGCACGTTTTTGTTCATCCGACCACTGTTTCGAAATTCTTTCTTTTACTTCGGATTCACTTACTCCGTCTCTTGTTAAAACTCTTTCAATTCGTTGTTTCTCTGGCGCTGTAACCAAAATGGTATAATCCATCATTTTATAAAAACCACTTTCGAAAAGAATGGCAGCTTCGTGAATTACGTAGGCTGTTTGCTGCTTGGTTTTCCAGTTTTTAAATTCGTTGCGAACAGCAGGATGAACCAGCGCATTTATTTTTTCGAGTTGAAGATGGTCATTAAAAATGATCTTCGCCAACTTTTTTCGGTCAACAACAGAATCGGGTGTATAAATTCCTTCACCAAACAGGCGAACAAGTTGTTCTTTTAGTTCAATGTTGGTATTCATGAGTTCTTTTGCGACTTTGTCGGCCTCGAAAACAGGAATGCCGAGCACATTAAAAACCTTGCAAACCGTTGATTTTCCGCTGCCAATTCCACCTGTTATTCCAATTGTAATTGCCATTTTGAAGTGTTAATTGGTTTCAATCAGGAATTCAACATTTAAAGGAGTAAATCTTAAAACCTGCACATCCGTTGGTTTTTTCCCGATTTTAATGTCGAGGTTTTCAATACCATCTTTTATGTTGAGGTAGTCGACACTGACTTCAAATTTTGAGGCGTTGATTAACTCATATTCGCTCAAACCGACCAGTATGGTTAATTTGATTTCAGAAGGAAAAAGTTTAAGTTTTTTATTGTTTGGAAGGTTTTTTACCTGAATCGGAATTTTTATTTCTTTTTCGGTAAATTTTTCAACCCGAATTTTCAAATCCACTTTCTCTGGTTTGATGGTTGTTTTCTCGGGATGCAAAATCTTGAACGATTTCGTAATATCGGTATCCACATTTTCGTATTTTTTATATTCAGTCGATAGAAATTCAATGGTGTCTAGAATGGTTCCGGGACCTGTTATTTCAACCTGATTCGGCGTAATATTTATCGCTTCTTTCAAATTAAACTGAGGTTGAAAAGTGTAGTCGACCGCCATTTTTACCGGCACTGTTTTCGTGATTAAACTGTCGAGTTTCACATAAAATTCTTCAGGTAAAATACTTAAAACGGTTATTTCGTTACTCACCTGATTGGAAATATTGCGCGTTAAAGCACTGGTACTTATCCGATATCCATTGGAGTTTGGTTCGATATTTCGTGTAATATTTGCCAAATTTAAAACGATTGGCGAAAAAGTGAGACTTAATTTATGTCGCAGCAGTGTAAATCCGTGGGCATCAACTTTTAGCTCGAATTGGTCGGGTGGTTTGCTGGCCAAAAACTGATTGCG
>JBNKOT010000608.1:0-2241 GCA_050294855.1 Draconibacterium sp.
GTTTGCAGTCAATCCAAAAGAAGAAAGTGTTCAAGGCGTTCATACGTTTAAAAGTGTTGACGATTTGCCTGATATCGATTTGGCTGTTCTGGCCATTCCTGCACAATTTTGTTTATCTGCCATTCAGGTTTTAGCCGAACAAAAAAATACCAAAGCTTTTATTATCATCTCTGCGGGTTTTGGCGAAACCAACGACGCCGGGAAAAAACTGGAAAATGAGATTGTAAATGTTGTCAATCAAAACAATGCCTGTTTAATCGGGCCAAATTGCATTGGCGTGATGACTCCAACGCACACCAGCGTTTTTACCACTCCAATTCCGAAATTAACAAGCAATGGCTGCGATTTTATTTCAGGCTCGGGAGCAACGGCTGTATTTATTATGGAATCTGGAATTCCGAAAGGACTTCGGTTTGCCAATGTTTTTTCGGTTGGGAACAGTGCACAAACCGGTGTCGAAGATGTTTTGGCTTACCTCGACGAAAATTACGAAGCCGGAATTAGTCCACGAGTAAAACTGCTTTATATCGAAAACATCAATGATCCTGACAAATTGCTGTTACACGCGTCTTCTCTGATTCAAAAAGGCTGTAAAATTGCAGCCATAAAAGCCGGAAGTTCGATGGCAGGCAGCCGCGCAGCATCGTCGCACACCGGAGCCTTAACAAGTTCCGATGTTGCAGTGGAAGCGCTTTTCAGAAAGGCAGGAATCGTGCGCTGTTACGGTCGCGAAGAACTAACCACCGTTGCCAACGTTTTTATGTGCAACCAATTAAAAGGCAAGAAGCTGGCGATTATTACACATGCCGGAGGACCGGGTGTAATGTTAACCGACGCGCTTGAAAACAGAGGTTTAAAAATTCCGCACATTGAAGATTCACCCGAGAAAACAGCATTATTGAATAAATTATTTCCGGGATCGTCGGTGGAAAATCCGATTGATTTTTTGGCTACAGGAACTGCCGAGCAACTTGGCGAAATTATCGACACCTGCGAAAATAAGTTGGACGTTGATGGAATGGCGGTAATCTTTGGAAGCCCCGGATTGTTCCCAATACGCGATGTTTACAACTTGCTTTCTGAAAAAATGAAAACGTGCAAAAAACCAATTTATCCGATTTTGCCGTCGCTGATTAATGTAAAAGAAGATGTCTCTGAATTTCTCTCGCAAGGAAATGTAAATTTCCCCGACGAAGTGCTGCTGGGCCGGGCACTGACCAAAGTAATGTACACGCCAAAACCTGTCGATAACGAGATTTTTATTGAAGGAATAAATGTATATGAAATAAAACAGATCGTTAAAAATGCCAAAAACGGATTTCAAACTCCCGAAATAATTCACAAACTTTTTGATGCTGCCGGAATTCCTCGCGTAAAAGAAATAGTTGCAGAAACCGAAAGTCAGGCGGTTTTGGCGGCCATGAACATTGGATTTCCACTAGTAATGAAAGTGGTTGGCCCCGTGCATAAAACCGATGTTGGCGGAGTAATTCTAAACATCAGAAACCTTGGCGATGTACGAAAAGAATTTCACCATTTAAATGAAATTGAAGGTGTCACCGGAGTTTTGCTGGCACAAATGGTAAGTGGTACAGAATTATTTCTGGGTGCAACTTACGAAAAGAAATTTGGGCATGTTGTTTTATGCGGAATGGGAGGAATTTATGTCGAAGTATTAAAAGATGTGGCTTCCGGACTTGCGCCACTCTCCCACCACGAAGCACTTTCGATGATTAAAAGTTTAAAATCGTATAAGATTTTAAAGGGTTATCGAAAACAAAAAGGAATAAACATTGATCTTTATGCCGATATTATGGTTCGTCTTTCAAGTTTGTTGCGTTTTGCAACTGAAATTAAAGAGATCGACATCAATCCGCTTTTGGGTAATGAGAATGAAATTTTTGCTGTTGATGCACGGATCAGGATTGAAAAATAGAATCGGATTAACGAGATAAAAACTATCAATGTCAGACGAACAAAACAAATTTTACACTTCTATTTCGAAATACTATTCCGAGATATTTCCGTATCGGGAAATGCAATTAAAATTTGTTCAGAAAAGTGTTGGCGATTTGAATGAAAAACACATTCTCGATATTGGTTGTGCCACCGGCGAATTGACTTTTCGTCTGGCAGAAAATGGTGCAAAAGTTACCGGAATCGATTTAAACAAAGATTTGCTGAAACAGGCTAAAACAAAAAAGAAACTTTCTAATCTGCACTTTCAAACTGGAAATATGT